>CAYNKN010000193.1:0-4331 GCA_964397805.1 uncultured Chryseolinea sp.
AACTACAGTACTTTCAGCTTTTGATTTCAGTGCTTTATTCATGGCTTCAAAACCAGCTACCGTATTTACATCTAACATCGTACTAAAAAGAGAAATTAATATACCCGAAAATTTTTCGCGTTGCACAAACGTAGTGCTGCCATCAGTGTTTTCATACAGTTCAAAAATATGTTCTCCATCAAAAAGTCCACGAAACCATAAATGTCCTAACCAACGCAACTCCTTAAATTCTTGTACAACTAGCAATGTTGGTTTGAACGTCATACCCGATGCCCCGGGAGGCTCAATACGCGCTTTAATGACAGACCCTTGTATAGCCTTTCCGTGTATAGATTTAATGAAAGGATTCCACGATCCATAGTTTTCAAAATCGGTTAGAAAACTCCACACCGTTGCAGGACTTGCCTTTACGCAAATCTCTGTTCTAATCTCTTTAATTGATTGACTCATCGCTATTTCGTTTAGTTGATGAATCAAAGGTCGGGAGTTTACTACGTGTTGGTCTTGATAAAAATCAAGAAGTACCGGATGTTGATTTTTTTCGGAGTCTGCTAAGTGTTTCCGGAGTCATCCCCAACATAGAAGCCAGATATTGAAGCGGCACCAAATTAAAAAGCTCAGGCTGTGTGTTCATGAGCTGATTAAATCGCTCCTCGGTGGTCATGTGTAAATGCGTGAATATCCGCTCTTCCATTAAACCAAAACACTTTACAATAAACAGCCTATCCAGATCTTTCCACACCGGCAATTGTTTTCCCATTGCATCATATTCATCACGACTAATTTCCAAAAAAGTGCAATCAGTCACTGCTTGAATATTCCAACGACCTGTAGTACGAAAAACAAAACTGGAGAGATCAGTAATAAAATAGCCGGGTGGAGAAATCCATTGTGTTACTTCACGATCATCGGCTTCTACAAAAACGCGCAAATAACCACTTTGCACAAAACTAAGTTTTTCGCAATACCTACCAACACGGGCAAAGTAATCGCCTCGTTTTAGCGCAGTGGGCTTAAAGCGCGATGCAATTTCGTTGATCTCGTCTGTTGTAATCGAAATACTCTCGGCAATGTATTTTTCTAGTGCGGTCATAGGTAGCGCTAAAATTGGGTAATGGTCGATATAATTTTTATTAGGGCATAAGCTGCTACCGCATTTTACTCACGTAGTAATTAGTCAGGCAGATTAAGTTATATCAAACACAAACATTAATTTACCGAGGATAGTCCATTCTTTCAAGATGCTCTACACATAATCTTTTTCACAGATGTTACATAAAACTTGTTTCGCTAATAGAAACAACTGGTTATAGTTGGGAAAGTATTACACCTTCCCAACTTTATTAACCTACTGTTGCTGGTTGATGTGAATTCGTGCGCCTAGCTATTAATTTGTTTATACAAAAAATTGCAACGATACTCACCCCAAATAATGGCAGTACAATCCCCATTAAAATAATGATAACAATAAGTGCTGCACTGGGAGCCAGATGATCTGGAAGTTTAGGAACACCAAATGAACCGGGTTGCTTCCTCAACAAATACGAGGTAATGGCCGATCCGCTAAGTACAAGAAGACCGATTGCCACAAAAAGCATCAGATACCAATTCCACAAACCAAACTCTCCCTGATGAAATGCCATGGCCCAAAGTCTCGCCTTCATCAACACGCCTACATCCGCCCAGGTGTGGCTTTTAATCACCTCTCCGGAATACTGATCAACGTGAATTTTCTTCATTGCGCTCAACGCACTGGTTTGATTATAAATGCTATAAACACCATAAGGAGACTGTGGTAAATCAATAGTAACGATACCATTCAGATTAAGCCCTTCTGCCTTTGATATGATTTCATCCAACACTAATGGTTTGCCAGTGAGTTGCGATTTAAGTGTTCTGCTTTCCCATGTCTCTGGAAAGCCCGTACCCGTATTTTGCTGCACCCATTTAAAAGATTCCCCAAACACATCGGTCCAGGGTAATCCACCGGCAAGAACTAGTACCAACAAAGATGAAAACCAAAAACCTGAAACGGCATGTAAGTCTCTGAAGAGGATACGTTTCGATTGTCTTATACGAATGGTAAAAAGCCCTTTAAGTCCGCGTTCGCGCGGCCAGAAAAGAAAGAGCCCAGTGATGATTAAGACAACCATCCAACTGGCTACTAGCTCAACTACTTTTGTGCCATACGTACCCAATAGTAATTCACCATGTAATTTCCGTACTGTATGCATATCGGTTTCATTCACCTTTATAATTCCGTTTACCTGCCTGGTATAGGGATCGATAAAGATGCTTGACTTATGGGAGAACTTTCCTGAAATAAATTCGGTGGCTTCATTATTAGACTGTGGTAGTACCACACCCGTAGGGGCTTTGTCCCAATTTGCTTTTGCCACCTCCCATTGTTGCTGATAGCTTATTCTATTTCCCGTTTTTTGGTGTACCTGCTTTAGTGAGAGCTTTTGAGGAGCTTCGTACGTATCTTTAAATAAATAGATGATTCCTGTTATAGCCAAAATGATTACGATTGGTGCGGAGATAATGCCCGCGATAAAATGCCATTTCCAAATCCACTGATATATATTTTTCATAGCGTGTTGTATTTAAACATCAACTTAATTGACGCGTTATTTCAATAAATTTTCTGTTTGTGCTTAGTGATTATTTTTTGCCAGCAAAGTTGTATTGAACACCAAATACAAATGTTCTTGGGGCACCAGCATTAAAATTAGTTCTGTCTGTTGCATTATTGCCTCTGGAAGCCGAGTTGGCATAAAGTTCATTAGCGGCATTCATTACATTCGAGTAAACTTCAATACCTTTCCATTTGTAACCCACTCTAAAATTCAAGAGATTATATCCTTTGTATTTTATGGTATTGATTTGGTTTTGATACCAACCCGATACATACTGCCATTCAACGGATGTTCTGAAATTATTGAACCATTTAGGATAATACGTAAACTCGGTATTCCATGTCCACCGTGGTGAACTAGGCATTTCAAAACCGCCCAAATTTTGATAGGTATCTGTAGCCCTATTGCTTATTTGGAAATCTTCAAAGCGATGTAATGCCGTAGTCCCTCCAAATCTAAACCAGTATTCTTCCGATGGCTTTGCGGTTAAACCAAATTCAATTCCTCGGTGAAGTGTCTTTCCTGCCGATTGATAATCAAATGAATTATCGGACTGGCGAATATTTAACAATTCATTTGTACCATTCATTTGATACAGCGTAACGTCTACATATACTTTGTTTTTCATGAAAGCTGCCCAGCCTCCCATTTCATAATTGTTAAAAACTGCGGGATTCAAATTTGTATAAAACTCAACAGGATCAGTGTTAGGTCTGGGTCTGAAAATAGCGGTT
Organism: uncultured Chryseolinea sp.; assembly: GCA_964397805.1. Lineage (GTDB taxonomy): Bacteria > Bacteroidota > Bacteroidia > Cytophagales > Cyclobacteriaceae > Chryseolinea. The sequence goes on from CAYNKN010000193.1 coordinate 3,374, forward strand.
AATGATGGGGGTGAAAATCCCTGAGAATAGTTTGCATAAAGGCCCATGTCGTTACCCAAATCATACGTAGCCCCTATCTTGGGTGTAAACCTATTGTAGGTAATATTACCCGAACTGGTGTTGACGTTGTTGATATAGTCTAAATCCATCACATCGTAGCGGCCACCTAATGAAAATCGTAGTTTTTGAAACGGCTCAAAATCATACTGTAGATAACCAGCGTAATTTTTTATATCACCATTATAATTCGCTATTGGTAAATCAGGTCGCTCCTCAATAATGGTATATTGTTCAACAAATTTTTCGGTAGGGTCTAATTGAGCGTTTAAATCAATTCGATAGGACCAATAGTCATTCTTCGAAAAATCCATTACTCCACCTACAATTAATTTTGAATTCAGAAAATTGATTTTTTGGCTATGCTGAAAAATAGCCCCATAGCTTTCGAAATTGTTGGAGTTTATTTCGCCTCTTGCTGTAGTCGGATCGTTTGTTGGGCTTTGTACTGGATTCCACCGAATAGCATAACTTGGGTTTTGTCCGTGTTTGTTATTGCGCTGAAAAAGTGTGATAAAAGATTTTGATCCACTGTTCCAATCGTGCTCTAACGTTAAGCGCGAACGATATGCGTCAGATTTACGGTAGGTAAAGTCAGATGTACTTACATATTCCCGACTGTAGAATGCCGTACTATCTACACTTCCCGACATTTGAGAGTAATACTTACCGTAAATGAAATTTCCGATAAGTCGGGTTTTATCAGAAAAATCATACTCCAGCCTCGCATTTACCGATGTTTTTTCATAATCCGAATTCGCCATCCATGAATTAGTTTGTTCGCTGCTTAGCCCTCCGATATAAAAGCCAAATTTTTTAATTTTCGCTCCAGCCCCAAACTGAACTCTGCGGAAGCCCCAACTATCTGCTTGAATTCCAATCCTTGCGGTGGGCACCGATG
>CAYNKN010000193.1:4341-6332 GCA_964397805.1 uncultured Chryseolinea sp.
GCTCCACCGACAGCCTCCGGACCGTAGATTGACGACACTGGGCCTTTTACTACTTCAATATTGCTAATGGCAAATTGATTAATTTCCAATAACGCATTGTGATTAAAAATACCTAATGGCCGGATCGGCACACCATCTTCCATATATAAATAGTACGCACTTGTGCCCATAGGCTGGCGTATAGACATACCGTGCTGCTCATTATTATAGCTCGGCATGATAACACCTGGAGTTTTATTGATGATTTCAAACACGTGGTTCGCCTTTGTTTCATCAATAAGTTTGGGTGATAATTTGGAAATAGCTATGGGTGACTCCGTTCGTAATGCAGCTTCGCGACTTCCAGTTACAATAATCCCTTGTAGCTCTTGAATATTTGGCTTGAGTGCAATCACCAGTGCAGTTTCAGAAAACACAACCTCCTGACTTTCATATCCTATCATTGAAATTTTCAATGTTGGACTGGCTAGGTTAGCAGCTAATTCAAAGGTGCCGGAAGTGTTGCTCACTGTACCTTTCTGTAGATCATTCGCAAGTTGGATATTCGCACCTACCAAAGGCTCTTTGGTTTCAGCATCGAAAATTTTTCCTTTTATATTTTGTGCCATAGCACTATTTGCTAATGCCAACGTAAGCATAGCAATGAACAATATGTTTTTCATTGAGGGTAGTAAATGTTAATTGATAGAAAGGACACGTGAACTCACAAGTGAATTCACTTTCATTTAATTAAAAATGAAACAAATCAATTAACCGAGCGGGGGATGAAAGATGAGCGTAGGAGGCTCATTATATGAATTGAGAACAAGATAACCTTTCCGATTTTCTGCTATCTGGTAATAACTTGGATTAATAAGCAGAAGTGTTGAGCAATGAAAAAGATTAATTTCCTGCGCTGTTGTTAAAACAGATGGTAGGCTTTTATGATCCTCTGTTAGCTTGATGACCAACTCTTTACTGAAATCGTATTCGCTATTACATAAAGCAATAGGCACTTCGTCAATTAAGCCAATGATAAAGGTAATATCATTTCGGTTTTGGTAAATTTTATTTAATACACCTAGTCTACTCACGCAATGCAAGGTCATGCTTAGGAGGAGTACGTAGACTAAAATTTTATTAATCACGGGCTAAAACTACCAAAGAAACATTTTCGAATCAAGCGTGATAGATTTTTAAATGGAAATTTGATCTTATTGTTTATTGTATACGGCCATCAATCTCACAAACTCAAACCTAGAACCGATATTCATACGCAAGCTGAGCAACAAACTCACGCGAGAGCCCATCCGGATTTAAATCACGTTCTGTCAATTTAAATGCCCCCAAAATTTTAACGCTATTCTTTGCGTTGAGTCGATAGCGTGCACCTGTTAAAAAATTACTGGCTAATCCTTGTGTTCCATCCAATGCCAACGAATTGCCGTTGCCATCTAATACTTCATCTTTTTTAATGCGATAAATATTCAACACACCACCATAAAAACTCCATTGCGAAAACCTGAAGTTTCGTTCAACACGAAACATAACATCATTACCCGGTAATAAACCTGCCGATGTAGCATATACACTCACGGCATCAAACATGGGGCTTTCGCTCCACGCATCGCTCGTAAAATTATTTTGAACACGATTAATTGAATGTTTATAAGCCGCTGCAACCATCCACTTTTCGCTAAGCCATGACAAGCCCGCTATAAAATCATCACTTCCCAAACTCGTTTGCTGATAGAGTGGCATAGAGTTTCCTTCATCCGATTTTTTATTTGATTGATCGCGATTAAAAAGTCGAGCACCAACAGTTGCATTCAACTGAAACTGATCGCGTAAAATCAAACTTTGTGTTACGTTAAGAAAATAATCTCCCCAGCCACTCGTAGTCGGCATATTTCCGGTGATGCGTGTATAAGCTGGCAGCCTAACTTGAACGTTGGTGGTTCTGGTAATGCCCACATTAACATCAAGAAAAGCGGAGTAAATTCGGTCGCCAT
>CAYNKN010000194.1:0-6309 GCA_964397805.1 uncultured Chryseolinea sp.
TCAGAAGCCAACGCCCAAAGCTACGGCACCAAAAAAGGTTGAAAAGCCTGCCCCAACAAAATCAATAGAGCCGGTTGTTACACCTAAACCAGCACCGCCTCAACTAAATATTTTCCCTGTGCCAAATCAACGCCCAATAGCGCATAAGCAAGCTCAGTCTACTGAGAAAAAAGATGAAAGATCGCGCTACTCAGAATCAGAATTAGTAGAATTCGAAGCACTGATAAACACGAAACTTGAAAAGGCGCGTGATGAGTATAAAATTTTGAAAGAAACGCTTAATCGTAATAACGATGAAGGAACCGATGCCACATCAGGTGGAAATACAAAAGTATTGGAAGATGGTGCTGAAACTGCGGAGAAAGAAAATCTAAGTCAATTGGCAGCGCGCCAGCAGAAGTATATTACTAACTTAGAAAACGCCTTAGTTAGAATTAAAAACGGAACATACGGCATTTGCTCCGTAACGGGCAAACTTATTCCGAAAGATCGCCTCATCGCTGTGCCACACACCACACAGTCTATTGAAGCGAAGATGATGAAAAAGGACTAGCGATTAGCGCTGTCAATACATGGAATCCCCTTGCTTTTTAGTGAGGGGATTTTATTTCTATAGCATACTCAATTTTACCTTACCTTTAGTTCAAACATTACTACCGTGGACTTTCTACAAAATCATATCGAGGCATTGATTTTTTGCTCGCCCAGCCCCATTAAGTTAACTGATATCAAAGCATGCTTATCAGAGATGTTTAATGCTGAAGTTCCCGATGAGGATATTCTGGGAGCGATCGATCGGATCGATGCTAAATTTCAAGCAGAAGAGTTTTCTTTTCAGCTCTTTAAAGCGGCAGGCGGATATCAGTTTTTAACCAAACCTGCCTATCAAGCCAGCATTAGTATTATGCTAAAACAACAGTCCAAAAAGCGACTGTCAACTTCGGCTATGGAAACTCTTTCCATTATTGCCTACAAGCAACCGATATCAAAAACAGAGATTGAAAATATTCGTGGTGTGAACTGCGATTATGCGGTTCAAAAACTGTTGGATAAAGGGTTGATTGAAATTACGGGCAAAGCCGAAACAATTGGTCGTCCGATGTTATACGGAACAACGGCTAAGTTTATGGAGTATTTTGGGATTAACGATTTGGTCGAGTTACCAACACCGAAAGATTTTGTTGGTGAAGTAAACTCGATCGGAGAAAACATAGAACAGAAAGAAACTGATGGCCAGGCGTAACGCATCCGATAGTTCTTCCGCACGTGGGCGGAGTGGAAAATCTTCAAGAAGTAGTAGTTCTTCATCGTCATCAGGGGGATCAAAACGCCCTGCTGCGCGTGGAGGTAAACGTCCGGGTTCGCGAACGATAGATGAGTCTTCTTCTAGCGCGAAAAGACCTTCTTATGCGTCTGGCTCAAAGCGAGCGGCCAAACCTTCAGGAAGTGATGAGGGCAGAGGATCCTCCTCTTCGTATGGCAAGCGCCCTTCTGCCGGAGGTTTTAGAAAAGAAGATAAACGCGATGATGGAAAACGCGCGTCTTACGGAAAACGACCTTTCGGAAATAGTTCAAGAAAAGATGACGGTGCGGAGAGTAAAAGACCCTATGCCCGTAAAGATAGCTCAGCAGATTACGGAGCAAGTAAGCGGTCTTCCTATTCCAAGTCAGCAGGTACTGAGCGAGGTGGAGAGAGAAAGTCGCGTAGTGAAGATGGAAGAACCTCCTCGTATGGCAAGCGTCCTTTTGCAGCAAGCGCTCGCAGAAATGAAAGAAGTGATGAAGGACAAAGACCTTCTGCTGGAAAACGTCCTTATGGTGGAGCTCGAAAAGACGAAGGAGATAGAGAAAATAAGCGACCTTATGCGCGCAAGGAGAGTGCGGAGGGCTACTCAGATAACAAGCGACCACCTTCTTTCTCCCGCGAGAAGAGATCGGAGAATTTTGGAAAGCCATACGTTAAAACACCAAACAAAGTTGGTAAGCCCGTAGGTAAGCGTTACAGTTCAAAACGTGAAAAGGAACCTGCGAAGTCGGCAGATGGTAAAATACGACTTAACAAATTTATAGCGAATAGTGGCATCTGCTCTAGGCGTGAAGCAGATGAGTTAATCACTATGGGACTCATTTCTGTTAACGGAAAGGCCATAACTGAACTAGGGTATAGAGTTAATCCTACGGATGAGATTCGGTACGAGACAAAAGTTCTTCGTCCGGAAAAGCCTGTGTACATTTTAATGAACAAGCCTAAAGGGTTTATTACCACCACCAGCGATCCGCAGGAACGTAAAACAGTTATGCACCTGGTTGCCAATACGGTTAAAGAGCGCGTTTACCCAGTAGGTCGTTTAGATAGAAATACAACCGGTTTGTTGCTGCTAACCAACGATGGAGAACTGGCCGATAAGCTGATGCACCCATCGTACAGCATCAAAAAGATTTATAAAGTAGAATTAGACCGACCCCTCACTAAGGCAGACGCTCAACAAATTATGGAAGGTGTTAGGCTGGAAGAAGGTCGTGCGGTAGTCGATGATCTGGCTATTGTTTCAGACGATGGTAAAACCGTTGGCATTGAAGTTCACATTGGATGGAACCGCGTAGTGCGAAGAATATTCGAGGCGCTAGAGTATGAAGTTGTTAAGTTAGATAGAACACTTTATGCAGGGTTAGATAAGAAAAATCTGGGCAGAGGTGAGTGGCGCTTTTTAACACCAGAAGAAATCATCAGAATAAAACATCAGAAGTCTTAATCGAGGATAATGGTAAAGGTACTTCCTTTACCTACCTCCGAATCAACCATAATAATTCCCCTGATTTTAGTAAGGGCTTCCTTTACTATATAGAGACCTAAGCCGGTTCCTTCTGTATTAATTGAAGCCCGATAAAACATATCAAAGATAAGCGGCAAACTGTCTTTGGGTATTCCCTGTCCGTTGTCAGTAATAGCAATTTCAACACGGTCTTTAATCCGCGTGAAAGTTATCCGTATGTAGGGGTTCGGTTGATTAATGTTGTGATACTTAACAGCATTAGTCAGCAGGTTATTTAAGATAATTTTTATTTGATTGTAATCGGAGTTGAAAACATGTTCCTCGCTGGGTTCATAATCGAGTTGAATAGCCGAAGCGCCCGGATTAAACTTGATATCAGAAATTGTTTCGTTGATGAGTGTTGGTAGATGCAAGGGTTCAATTTTTACATCGATTTTTTTGCTTCTGGATAAACTTAGAATATCACCAATAACCAAATCCAATTTTTTGACACGCTCTTCAATCATGGTCATAAAGGTTTTGGCCTTCTCTTCTTCCAACTCCAATCGGCCTAAATAAGTAAGACCAAGAATAGAAGCAATTGGTGCGCGTAAGTCGTGTGATGTACTGTACAGAAAACTATCTAACTCTTTATTGGCTTTGTTTAGCTTCTCGCGTTCGTCTTCCAATAACCACATAACCATACTCATCCCCATAAGGGATATTAATAGGATATCAACAATGCCGTAGAAATTAGGAGTAGTAACAGCAACCCCACTGGCATTAAGCACCACAACCACAAAATAATAGAAGTGATAAAAGCTGAACAGGATAAACGAGAAAGAAAGTAAACGCTGTCCGAATCCGCGAAGAAATTTGTGATTACGCCACACAATTAGTCCGGCAATCAAAAATCCCAGACCTAACATTAGCGTTCGGCTTCCGATGCGCAGTATGTATCGATAGGTTGAGTCTTCTGCACGAAGACTAAACATAAATACAGAAACAACGGCCACGCCAATTAAAATAATAAGTATAAGTTGAAATTTACGCTTTTGTAAAGCGCGCTCATGAATAAGCTCATACGTGCCTCGTAAAATGAACAAGACTTGTAGAAAGCAGGATAGCTGCGCTAGTAAACTAATTAGCGTGCGGCCAAGACTAACGCTTTGAAAAGCTAAAACGGAGACGGTTCCTGTAGCGAAAATATAAATCGTAAAAAAAAGCCAACTCGAGGACCAGGTAAAAAGAAATCTTCTGCGGTACAACTTTCCAAAATAGCGGAAAATCAAAAATAGAATGAGCCCTAAGACAAATTGGGCCAAATACACGTACAAAAGTCTAATGGTATTTTCCGTAAGTGTAAAGAACCCCATGGGTTAATAATTAGCGCCTAAGTTGATATCGACCTCAAAAGGCCGGCTTTTAAATGCCTAAAGTAGCCTTTTGGTAAGTAGAGAAAAAGAAAAAGCCTCTCGAAAAAGAGGCTTTTGTGGTGATGGAGGGAATTGAACCCCCGACACAAGGATTTTCAGTCCTTTGCTCTACCAACTGAGCTACATCACCGAAAAATGAGGCACAAAACTATGTAAATTTAAATTGCATCCAAAACAGCGAGAGGATTTATTGCAGTACGATTGCAGGTTTAAGTTTTAGGGTTTAAATCGGATTATGTTTGAGCAAATAGCATTTATAATCACACTGGGGATAGCCGCTTTTGTTATCCGTAAGCGTATCGTTCGTATTCGCAGCACCATAAACCTCGGGAAACAGGTGGATATCTCTGATCATCCGCAACAGCGGTTTAAAAATATGTTGCTGGTAGCCTTTGGCCAAAAGAAAATGTTTAAGCGTTTGACGCCTGCTTTTTTGCACATGCTTATTTATGTTGGCTTTTTGGTTATTAATCTGGAGGTGCTGGAGTTTATTATTGATGGACTGGCCGGAACACATCGCATTTTTGCACCCTATCTGGGTTCGTTTTACAATGTATTGATGAATGCCTTCGAATTCTTGGCGGTTGGGGTATTGGTATCCTGTGTGGCATTTCTTGTCAGAAGAAACATAATGAAAGTAAAGCGATTTTGGATGGCTGAAATGAAGGCATGGCCTCGCTTGGATGCAAACATTATTTTAATTGTTGAAATTATTTTGATGGGCGCAATTCTTACGATGAATGCGGCCGACCAAGTGTTACAAAGTCAAGATAGTAACTACGCGGCTACCGGAAAATAGTACTTCAGCTCCATGCTCATTCCGTTACTGGAGAATTTGCCTGTAACTACCCTTATTCTTATTGAGCGGTTTGCTTGGTGGTTTCATATAATTGGTATTTTGGGTTTTGCTGTTTATGTAACCTACTCTAAGCACTTACATATTTTCTTGGCTTTTCCCACCACGTACTTTGCCAAATTGGATCCAAAGGGGCATATGAACAACATGCCCGTAGTCACCAATGAAGTAAAGTCTATGCTTGGCTTACCAAACGATACCGAAGCACCTGCTGCAGAACCGGGTAGGTTTGGAGCGAAAGATATCAACGACTTAAGTTGGAATGCACTTATGGCCGCTTATGCCTGCACCGAGTGCGGAAGATGTACAGCGGAATGCCCAGCAAATATTACAGGCAAAAAATTGTCGCCACGAAAAATCATGATGGATACGCGTGATCGAATGGAGGCGGTTGGCAAAAGTTTAGAAAAAGGTGGACCCGGACTGAACGATGGCAAAACACTACTAGGCGATTACATTACCAAAGAGGAAATTAATGCGTGTACCAGTTGCCAGGCTTGCGTGGAAGCATGCCCGGTGATGATTAATCCATTAGAAATAATTTTAGAACTCAGGCGCTATGTAGCCATGGAAGAATCTGGATCTCCAGCACAATGGAATGCTATGTTTCAAAATATTGAGACCAGTTTTGCCCCGTGGAAATTTTCTTCGGCTGATCGATTTAATTGGGCTGATAAAGAAAAATAGAATAACAGTAAAGCGTATTGAAGGGTAAGCGATTTTAAAAAAATCATCGATTACTTACTGTGCGGAATGATAAATAGAAAAGAACAATCAGGCGTATGAACATACCAACTATGGCCACCTTGGCCGCCAACGGAGAATCACCCGAAGTATTGTTTTGGGTAGGTTGCGCAGGATCGTTTGACGATCGGGCGAAACGTGTAACAAAAGCATTTGTAAGTATTCTACAAGCCGTAGGAACAAACTTCGCAGTTTTGGGCACAGAAGAAACTTGCACGGGCGATCCGGCACGTAGAGCAGGCAACGAATTTCTTTTTCAAATGCAAGCCATGAGTAACATTCAAGTGTTAAATGGATACGGCATAAAAAAAATTGTTACCGCTTGTCCGCATTGTTTTAATACGTTAAAAAATGAGTACCCGGAATTAGGTGGATCGTACGAAGTAATTCATCATGCTACTTTTTTACAGGAGCTTATCAATGAGGGAAAAATAAAGCTGAGTGAAGGAGGATCTTTTAAAGGAAAAAAAATCACATATCACGATTCATGCTATTTAGGTCGTGCCAATAATATTTACGA
>CAYNKN010000195.1:0-6285 GCA_964397805.1 uncultured Chryseolinea sp.
TCTAAAAATTTAAGTTCTTAAAATTTTAAAAGGGTATCCACTAAGTATTCAAATTGTTCTTTTGAATGTGTTGGGAAGTTGGCAAAACGCAATTGTGATTTCTTGGCGGCTCCATAACCATCACCCGGTTGCATGCCATGCTGTAACAACCATGAAGTTAGTGCTTCAGTATGATCACCTGTTTCTGCCACAATTACGGTTTGAGATTGATCTTCTTCTCGTTCAACAAACGCATTTATTTTTTCATGTTGACGCAAAGCTTGGTATAGAATGGCGGCTTTATAAATTGCCTCTGTCCTTATCGATTTAATTCCTCTTCGCACCATATCGTGCACCACTTTGCTTAGTAAGTAGATGCCCAATACATTAGGAGTTTCTGGCGTTTGATTTTTTTTAGCGTGTGTATGTAAGCTTTGCAAGTTGTGGTACGATCCGGTAGAAACTCCGCTTGCTAGAAGATTATCGGCTTTAGCTAAGCAAGCTTCATCCACCAGCCATACGCCTAAACCTGCAGGTAACCCGAAACCTTTTTGCACGGAGAAGAATGCAGAATTAATTTTTGTGTAATCAAAATCTGGGAAGGGCAAGGAAGAAACCGCATCAACAATTAATAACGCATCGGGGTGTTGTTGCTTTAACGCATAAATTTCAGTTGGTGATAACGATACACCGGTGCTGGTTTCATTATGAGTTGCTGCTATGAGCTCCGTTTTTGAAAGTATAGATATAGGTTCGTTAAAACCTTTGCCAAGCGCCACTTCTAGTTTAGTTGGTTTTTTTTGAAGTTGCTGGGCTACCTCATAAAAGCGTTTAGAGAATGCACCATTAACTAAGTGAAAACAATTTTCGGCTACCAGATTTTGAAGAGACCGCTCCCAGATTTCGGTAGCTGAACCGGTAAAAAAAACATGATAGTTAGTTGGGAGATTAAGTAATTCGCGCAAGCCCTCCACAGTTTGCTGATAAATACTTTCAAATTGTTTGCTACGGTGTGTTAATGAAGGAATACCTTCACGAAAAGCCGTTCGCATGTGGTCTTCAACCGTAAAATATAGTTGAGAAGGACCAGGAGTAAAGTTAATTTTTGGGTTCATAGTGTGGCAGCAAAAGTAATCACAACGTATGTAGTTGTTTACTTAAAAAATACTTTTTTAACAATGTTTATTAACCGTAGTGTTTTGCCTAAGTTGCCATCAAATCCCACTCGGGTTTGGGACACGTTTGCTGAACCTAACAATTTAAACAATACCGAGTGAAGCTTTCGTACAAAACCAGGCCTCATCTGCCATTTGGCAGACCTCGCCCAAAAAGCAGGTTAACAGAAGAAGGTTGCGGACGCAAGCAGCTCAAAACTTGTCTTTCTGGGGTTCAGAAACACCTCTCCAAATCCGGTGGTTTTTTTTTAAATTTGGAGGATAAACAACAGCAACATAACATGCTAATTTTGCTGACTCAAAACAAAGAAGCGTTTGATGATTGTTAGGTGAATAATTCAATCTCTCATTTCCTACTGGCAAATACAATTCTTTCCTGGTTCACGGTGACTGAAGTAAAGTACTTTAAGTCGAGTGAATTAGTCTGACATAACACACTTCACTTTAAAAGATACTTATGCAGTTTGTACGTCATCTAATTATTTTGCCTGTTTTACTCTGTTTTGATTCACTGAATGCACAGCCGGAAGAAAATTTACTTCGTTTTGAAAAATCGATAGACGAAGCAGTGGTACATGCTAATACTGAATACTTAACTACTGTCTATGCTTATGATTTCCGCTTTAAACATGGCACCGGAGTAGTGGATAATAAAACTACTTGGTTAGCAGATGTTACAAAAAATAAAGGTAAATTTTTATCGCGCGAACTAACCGAAGTAGAAGTAGAGCTTCATGATGATGTTGGCATAACTCATGGTAAACTTACTGTTACGCGTGTAGATGTAACATATAGTTTACGCTATGTTCGGGTTTATAGAATGAATAAAGAGAAAGGGCAGTGGCAAATGATTATGCATCGCACGGTGCAAGAACTGCATAAATAATTTTACGCTGTACTACATTAAATGCGGATTGATTTTATCTCCACAAAATTTACAATGAATAGCATCTACATCGTGTCCTTCTTTTAAACACGAAGCGCATACTTGTGTGCTTAATTTTTCTTTGGATTTTTGTTGAGCAATTTCTGCTGAAACAATTCCGGTAGGAACAGCAATAATACCATACCCTAGAATCATGATAAGTGAAGCCAACATTTGTCCGAGTAATGTTTGTGGAGCAATATCTCCATAACCAACGGTTGTCATAGTAACAATAGCCCAGTAAATACTTTTAGGAATGCTGGTGAAACCATGTTCTCTTCCTTCAATTAAATACATCATGGTTCCCGATATGATAACAGTCATGGTTACACTGAGTAAGAATACACTGATTTTATGCCGACTTGCATATAGGGCTAGTTGCAAACTATTGCCAGCACCTACAAAGCGCGCAAGTTTTAGTATTCTAAAAACCCGTAACAATCGAATAGTACGAATAACTAATAACACTTGCGCACCGGAAATGAAAAGCGCCAGATACGTTGGGAGAATAGATAGTAAATCAACAATACCAAAAAAACTAAAGATGTATTTGCCCTTATGCTTAACGACAATAAGTCGCATAATATACTCAAGCGAAAATGCAATAGTAAAAATCCATTCTAATACATGAAAGAAAGTAATGTAAGCAGGCGGAAGCCCCGGTATGCTTTCAATCATAACAATGAGCGTACTTAGTAAAATAAGCGCCAATAAAACAATATCGAATAACTTTCCGGAGCGGGTGTCGGCTTCAAAAATTGTTTCGTAGAGCCTTAGTTTCCAAGTTGTTTTCGGTGTTTGCATCCGCTAATATAACACCCTGAACTTAATGGTATTTTCAATCGCGCGAAGTTTGGCAATAACCTCTTTATTGTAGGCTTTATCGATGTCGGTTATTACATAGCCAATTTGCTCGTTTGTTTTTAAATATTGTCCTACGATGTTGATACCATGATCGGCCAATAGCTGATTGATACGCGCCAGAATACCCGGCACGTTTTCATGAATATGAATAAGTCGGTGCGCATTATCAAGTACCGGTAAGGTAAGGTTAGGAAAGCTTACGCTATTCGATGTGCTACCCGTATTGATGTAGTCCATAATTTTACCGGGCACAAAATTACCGATGTTCTCTTGTGCTTCTGATGTACTACCACCAATGTGCGGAGTAAGAATGGTGTTAGGTAGGCCGCGTAATTCTGAAATAAATTCCTCATCATTGCTTACCGGTTCATGCGGGAATACATCGATAGCGGCACCCGCTACTTTACCATTCAAAATGTTATCGCGCAAAACAGGAATATCAACGATATGGCCTCGACTCAGATTAATAAAAATCACACCTTTTTTCATCCACCCGAATTCACGCGTACTAATCAGGTTGGTGTTCGATTCGCGACCATCCACATGTAACGAGATAACATCCGCTTGCTCGAGTACTTCTTTCATCGATTTACACTGTATGGCATTACCAAGTGATAGCCGCTCTTCGGTATCGTAGTACAATACTTTCATCCCTAACGATTCGGCAATAACCGAAAGTTGGGTGCCAATACTACCATAACCAATAAGTCCTAGTTTTTTACCACGGACTTCAAAGCTTCCTTTAGCCGATTTATCCCAGATGCCTTGGTGCATCTTCATAGACTTATCGGCAATGTTGCGAATAAGAAAAATCATTTGCGCTATGGCGAGCTCAACCACCGAGCGTGTGTTGCTGTATGGAGCATTAAACACAGCAACACCTTTTTGTGTGGCAGCTTTTAAATCGATTTGATTGGTACCAATACAAAATGCACCAATGGCCATTAAGCGATTAGCGTTTTCTAATACCTTGGCCGTTACTTGTGTTTTCGAACGGATACCCAGCACGGACACATTCTTTATTTTTTGACAAAGCTCATCTTCTGTCATGGCTGCCGTGTAGGTTTCAACGCTAAAGCCTTCAGCCTTTAGTAAATTAATCGCTACCGGATGTACATTTTCTAACAGCAATACATGAATACGATTTTTCGGATACGATACGGCTGTGTTTAATTTGTTGAGGTATAAAAACTCATCGAGGCTTGGCGTAATATGATCGGCCTTTTGCAAAATGCTTTGTCGTTCTACATTCTCTGTAAATGCAAAAAATTTATTGGCTAAACCAGCATGTTTAATTTCATAATCAGTATACCCATCACCAATTACATACACATCGCCCGGTAAGTTTAATCGCTTAAGCTGTTCAGCTTTTCCATTATTTACCGACAGCGGATTTTCTGTATCGAATCCAATTACCTGATCGTTTGCATCGAATTTAAATTCGTTGGCTAAAATGTTTTCGGGTTTAATACCAAACTCCGTCACAATGGGCTCAATAAATTCGCGGAAGCCATTAGAGACAATGTAAATGTTATCGGCATATTTTTGAAAGAATTCTTTATTCCGTTTAAACGATTCGGATACACTTTCGCGTAAGCGAGCTACGAGTAGCGGTAAATGATGTTTAGCTGGAGCCAGCAACACCAGTCGTTGCTCGAGCGATTCGCGCAGCGATAATGAACCATCCATACCTTGATTGGTAATGGCTTCAATCTGTTTTTTTCTGATTTCTCGTTGTGGATGATCTTTCAGTGAAATTTCAGCGAGTACATCAAACGCTTCTACTTTAGTAAAGGTGCTATCGAAATCGATTACGAAATACTTATTCAGTTTCATTTGTTGTTAATTCTTTTTATGTAGTCACATGAAATACTTCTATCCAGCTTTTCATACCGTTGGGTTTGTTTTGCTAATGGATATTTCATGCGCTGGTTGTGTCGCGCAAATGTAATTTGGATTTGCGATTTACGTTTACACAAACGATTTTTTTATTCCCTAACGGCTGGTCGTTGTGTTACGTAAGGTGCGGTATGTGAATTGAATTTTTAAAGTGTATACATCATACACACCGCAGTGTCGGAGCAAACACGCGAGAATTCTGATGATGATTTTATTTCGTTGGGTACGGCAGAACGTGCTACATCAACAAAACCTTTCTTCAAAAAGAATGCGTGAGCCGTTTCGGTTAGTAAGTAAATGGCTTTTAGTTTATGGTTTTGGGCGTGCATGATTAATTGATCGGTAATGGTAGAACCTAACGATTTACCTCGAACACCAAATTGAACAGAGAGTGAACGCAACAAGGCATAGTCACCATAAATTTCTAATCCACCTGTGCCCACTGGTAAGTTATCTTGGTAATACCCAATAAGGAGGTGATCCGTAAAATTCAGATCTTCTACCGGTAACTTGGCAGAAGACAGTAGTGAACGAAATGTTTCGAAGCTTTCTGTATCGTTAATTATTTTGGAGGTTAACGTCATAATAGTTGGTTTACGGGTTGACTAACTTTTCATCCGCACCTTTTTGGTACGTACCGTTCGCTTATCTTTTTTGCGATCGAACCACCGATAATGATATTTTGGCTTTACTACCGTAGTGGTCGATCCGCTGCTCTTACTGCAAGCGGGCAGTAGGAGGGCGATAACAAAAAATGAAACAAAAAGTCTTCTCATATTTTAGAGCGCTTAAAAATAGTATTTTTTAATAGAAACACAGGATAAGCATCCCCGAAAGGGTTTATTTGTATAATCATCTTGGTTATATTTGGCCTTACGATGGTTCTATCCCTATGAAATCGAGCACAAGGAAAACCTTACACGGAGGCATGATTATTTAGCGAGATTCCATATGACCTTTCACAAGAAAATTATTAGCATATGAAATCAGTCTGGCTTAGTGTGGTGTTTATAGTTGTTTTCTGCGCGACAAGTATGGCGCAAGATTCTAGGGAGTTTGATGAAGGGGTGGCGAAGTTCAGAAACAAAGATTTCGCTGCAGTTATTAGTAGTTTTTCAAAAATTTTAGAAAACCCTTCACATAACAAAAGGCTTGATGATGATCTGTACTTGTATCGGGGGCAGTCATATTTCTATATCAATGAATTTACCAATGCGCTTTCCGATCTGGATCAAGCATTGGCGCTTAATCATTACAAAAAGGCTGTGGTATATTGGTACCGAGCTCGCTGTTACGATAAACTCAATAAAAAGGAAGATGCGATTTATAACTACAAAGAAGCGATCTCCTTTAGCGAAAATAGTAAAAAGGTAAAGGCGCAAATATTGGCCGATCGGTCACAATTTCACGCGCGTCATGGAGATAGTGCTGCAGCAGCAAGCG
>CAYNKN010000196.1:0-6261 GCA_964397805.1 uncultured Chryseolinea sp.
TGATGAGCTTGGTAAACCGGGGCATATTTTTCCGTTAAAAGCAAAACGAGGTGGCGTATTACAACGCACTGGTCATACAGAAGCCGCTATAGATTTTGCGCGCTTAGCTGGGTTCAAGCCAGGTGGTGTGTTGGTTGAAATCATGAACGAAGATGGGTCAATGGCTCGTTTGCCTGATCTGGTAAAAGTTGCTGAGCGATTTAGTTTAAAATTGGTATCCATCAAAGATTTGATTGAGTATCGCATAAAAAAAGAATCACTTATCAATCGACAAATTCAAGTTGATATGCCTACCGAACACGGTCACTTTAATTTGGTAGCGTTTGAGCAAACAAATACCAATGAAGTACATTTAGCGTTAGTGAAGGGTACTTGGGAAAAAGATGAGCCTGTGTTAGTGCGTGTACACTCATCGTGTGTAACAGGCGATATTTTTGGATCATGTCGTTGCGATTGTGGTTCACAATTACATCGTGCTATGGAAATGGTTGATCGCGAAGGGAAAGGTGTTATTCTTTATATGAAGCAAGAAGGTAGAGGTATTGGGCTGCTTAATAAATTGAGAGCCTACAAACTTCAAGAGGAGGGATTAGATACCGTTGAAGCAAATCTTCAACTTGGCTTTAACATGGATGAACGAGATTATGGTATTGGTGCTCAAATACTTCGCGATTTAGGAGTAACCAAAATAAAACTTATTACGAATAACCCTAAGAAGCGAGTAGGTTTAATGGGATACGGACTTGAAATTGTTGATAATATGCCGATAGAGATTATACCGAATCCACACAATGAAAAGTACTTGCTCACAAAACGTGATAAACTTGGTCACACCATTTTAAAACAAAAATGATTGCTATGAAGAATGCCACCCATACATGCGTCAAAAAGAAATCACCGTTTTCTTTAAAGCTCCTGATGGTAGTGTGTCTGTTCTTAGCCAGTTATACAGTAAGCGCTCAACAATGGCCGTTTGAGTTTTGGCATGAGGGTCGTATTGTTTTACTCGAAGGCGATACGCTAAAAGGAAAAATTAAGTATGACCTTCAGCAGGATTTAGTACAGTACATTATTTCTAACGAACAGGCCACTGTTTATACAGCACGAAAGGTTATTTTCTTTGAGATTTTTGATGAAACGGTTCATCGCTATAGGCAGTTTTTTGCATTACCCTATTCAGCTACACCCAGCTACCGCACTACAGTATTTTTTGAGTTAATGGTAGAAGGGAAACTTACGTTACTAACCAGAGAGTATCTGGAACAGCGTACATACAGTTCACCGTATTATTTTGGTGCCTCTTATTCCAGACTTATTCTGGCACACAAATATTTTTTCTTAGATGAGAAGGGAAGTATTACTGAATTCACCGGAGGTAAAAATGAGCTGCTAACGTTAATGGGAAGAAAATCAGACGATGTTGATAAATTTATAAAATCTAACCGATTAAAGGTGGATGATAAAAATGATTTTGCCCGAATAGTAGTGTATTATAATTCATTGTTTGGTACCTAATGCATAAGACCTTTTTTTGCCTTTTTACTATTTCAAAAACTAACCATGAGTAAACCTTTAATTCTTGTCTCTAACGATGATGGTATCACTTCAAAGGGTATCAAAACATTAGTAAGTGTAATGAAAACGCTGGGCGATGTAATCGTTGTGGCACCCGATAGTCCACAATCAGGTATGGGGCATGCAATAACTGTAGGCGAAACATTGCGACTTGAAGAGAATAGTATTTTCGATGATGTTAAAGCCTATCAGTGTTCTGGCACACCTGCCGATTGTATAAAAATTGCTCGTCACTTTTTGCTCAAAGATCATCGCCAGCCCGATGTAGTAGTGAGTGGTGTTAATCACGGTAGTAATAGTTCGATAAGTGTATTGTATTCGGGTACGATGTCGGCAGCGATTGAGGGTGCTATTGAAGGTACACCGGCTATTGGTTTTTCACTTTGTGATTTTTCGCACGATGCAGATTTTTCGCACACAGAAGAATATATTAAGAAAATTGTCAATCAAGTATTAGCGAAAGGTATGCCTCGAGGTGTTGCGCTTAATGTTAATTTTCCGCCCAAGCGAAATGAGAATATCAAAGGTATCCGCATTTGCCGGCAAGCCAATGCCAAATGGGTTGAAGACTTTGATCAACGTTTTGATCCGAATGGAAGGCGCTACTTTTGGATGGCGGGTAACTTTGTGAATTTTGATAAAGGAGAAGATAACGATGAGTGGGCAATCGCTAACAATTATGTTTCCATCGTTCCGTGTCAATTTGATTTAACAGCCCACCAGGCAATTCCGGTACTTAATGAAGCTTGGGATATTTTGTAAATAGTGTGTTAAGCTTACCTGTTCTCGCTGAGCTTATCATTATACATTTTAACAAAATCATCAACTTGTTCGGGCTTAATGTAAAAGCCATGCTTAAAGAGCACAATTAGTTCTAATAGTTCTTCGTCAGACAAGCTTGCTACTGGTCGTTCAAAAAGGTGAGCGTATTGCGGAGAGTTTAATCTGTTTTTTGTATGATTGATATTATACCAAGTAACATAATTGAAGCATTGTTCGGGCGTTGCGTACTTTTCAATACCGAAACCATATTCTAAATCCTGTAATCGGCCATCCCATTTGATAGCCTTTAATTCCGGATATTTTAATACTTGTATATCATACACAAAATCGCAGAAGCAATGAGGTAAGTGCGCTAAATCTGTTTTCCGCATAACAATGCGTGGAACATAGTTCAAAAAAATTTGCTGACGTAACGAGGTATGAAAGTGTTTAGGAAAATGCTTGGTATAAAGCTTCATGAAATTCTCAGGAAGGGGAGGTGCTTCATTTACTTCATCGGCTAACTTCATCATTTGTTCTTTTGGTACCAACAAGTTCCAGCGTGAACTCACTAACCAATAAGCCGCTCCAATTTCTAAGAGTGTAAGTACAATAGCACTAATGATAAAAAACTTAAGTATAGTCCAGTATTTCTTAAGTCGAATTTTTAAAGGACTATCTACTTTAATAACTTCTTCTTTTTTCTTCATACACTACTTTCCAGATTATAAAAGTAATACTTTTTCGGTTCGCATTGTGCTGATCACTAAACCGGATCGACATCAACAACAAATCGGACTGTTCTGAAATCTTTTTCCCTTGCCAGTTGATCGATAGCTGCTTGTATACTATGCTTACGTTCACGTAAATCAGCAATACCTCTTGGTACCTTAATAAGTATACGCAGTAAATATTGATTCCGAATTTTGGCAATCATGGGTTCACCCGGCCCCAGAATTAACGTACTACTTAGTTTTTCTTTTAAAATATGTGCTAAAGTAGATGCACTTCGCTCGCACACTTTGCGATCGGTATGCTTTACAGTGATTTCTATTAATCTGGAAAAGGGTGGATAATGGTGTTGCTGTCTATCGGCAATTTGCATCTCATAAAAAGTTGTATACTCATGATGCAAAATGGTTTCGAGGATAGGATGAGTTGGACTATTTGTTTGGATTACTACCGTGCCCGCCTTATCACGTCTACCTGCACGACCACTAACCTGCGTAATGAGTTGATAGGCTCGTTCATACGATCTGAAATCAGGAAAATGAATCATACGATCGGCATTAAAAATTCCCACCAAGCTTACATGGTCAAAATCTAAACCTTTAGTAACCATTTGGGTTCCTACCAAAATATTGGTTTCACCTTTTTCAAATTGACTGATGATGGTTTCATACCCAGACTTCGATCGGGTAGTATCTAAATCCATTCGCTGTACTTTTGCGTCTGGAAAATGTAGTGTTAATTCTTCTTCCAATTTTTCCGTACCATACCCAAGTGTTTTAATTCGAGTTGATGAACAGGTTGGGCAGCTTGTTGGAAGGTTTTCGCGGTAGCCACAATAGTGACAAACCAGTGTGTGCTTATACTGATGGTAGGTAAGGCTAACGGAACAATTTATGCACTTAGGTACCCAGCTACAGTCCTCACAATTTACCATGGGTGAGTAGCCTCTGCGATTTTGAAAAACTATAACTTGTTCTTTCTTATCGATGGTTTCAGTAATGTATTTCAGTAACAAACTGGAGAATTCGCCCTTGTTTGTTTTTTGCTTTCGTTCACGACTTAAATCAGCCAGAATAATTTGGGGTAGTTGTGCTTCACCAAATCGTTGATGAAGTTTAACCAGACCATACTTTCCGGTAGAGGCCTGATAGTAAGTTTCTAGTGATGGTGTGGCGGAGCCAAGTAATACTTTTGCATGGTGTAGTTGACCCATTACAATCGCGACATCGCGCGCATGATAACGGGGAGCCGGATCGTGTTGCTTATATGATTGGTCGTGTTCTTCATCGACAATAATGAGCGCGAGATTATCAAACGGTAAAAACACAGATGAACGAACACCAACAACAAATTTAAAGCGACCACTTAAAACTCCATTCCACACC
Source organism: uncultured Chryseolinea sp. (assembly GCA_964397805.1). Lineage (GTDB taxonomy): Bacteria > Bacteroidota > Bacteroidia > Cytophagales > Cyclobacteriaceae > Chryseolinea. The sequence continues at coordinate 4,455 of CAYNKN010000196.1, forward strand.
TCAACTCGTTCGTTATCAGAAAATCGCGAATGGTACACACCCATACTATTTCCAAAAATCTTTCGTAATCGTTGAACAATTTGGGTGGTTAGTGCAATTTCGGGCAGGAGGTAAAGTACTTGTGATCCACTATCTAACGCTTGCTTAATAAGATTGATATAAATTTCAGTTTTACCACTTCCGGTAATACCGTGTAATAAAATTGTTTGATGTTCGGTAAAGCCTTTCAGAATATCCTGCTGCACACGTTGCTGTTTTTCGCTTAGAATAATAACTGGCGCAACAGTTTCTACTTCATCGCCAAAGCGAGAAATGATAAAATCAAATTCTTCTACAACATGGTTTTTCTTTAGTGTTTGAAGCGAGGATTCAGACAGCCCTTCTTCTAATAATTTTCTTTTTAAAATACCATCCTTATTTTTTTCAGGATGATTTAATACCGGAACTTCTTGTAAGTATTTTAATAAGATTGCTTCTTGTTTGGGTTTACTAGCTAAGGTTTGAAATAGTTCTTCGAGTACAGTTGGATTATTCGTTCGGTCAGTAAGTCGTATTTTCTTTTCGATTTTTGGCTGGAATTTATCTTTAACAGCTTCATAAATTACAATGGCCTCCTTAGCGGTTAACGATTTTAAAATACTATACAATTGTTTTACACCAAGTAGCTTACTAATTGCCGAGTAGGATAGTGATTCGTGCGCGAGGTTATTCAAGAGTACTTGCTCCTTGTCTGAAAATGTGCTTTCACTTTCTTCCAACTTAAAACCAGGATGTATTTGCACTATGGATTCACTGGATAACTTTAAACCGCTGGGCAGTGCAGCATTCATTACTTCTCCCAACGTACATAGGTAGTAGTCGGCTATCCAATGAAAGAGTTTAATTTGTTGATGACTGGTTATTGGAAAATCGTCTAATAAATCCAGAATGTACTTCGCTTCATATTGGGTTGGAGGTGTTTCATCAAAATGAATAATTAACCCTGTAAGTATTTTACGATCACCAAACTGTACGATTACACGCTGGCCAATAAGTATTCGATCATTTAACGCCTGGGGTACCCGATACGTAAAGAGTTTAGGTACCGGTACGGGTAGGAGTATGGAAGCGAAAAGCGTTCGTCTTGTAGGATCATCAAAATTCAACGTATCGCTCATAATCTAATATACTTCAATAGCTGCGAATACCGGACACGCTTTAGACGAAATTATATTTATCTTGATTTTATCAGTTTCTATCGAACTTAATTCTAGAAATCGATTATACCCTAAGATATTAATGAATCGCATAACTAGTTCAGTTGATGTAAAATTTCTGTGGTGGTGTGTACAGGTAGCTTACACGTTTTATGATAACATACATAAGCGGTTGGAAGATTATTGATCGATGTCTTCGCTAGCGTGAGCGGTAAGGTACTTGTATTACCTGCACCCATGGTGATCGAAAAAGGCTTAAAGTGTTGATGGAATTCCTTTCGTAATTCGTCAGCTTCTTCACCTGCAAAAACTACTTCAGCCATCTCTGTTTTAACTTCTGTGTTTACAATGGCCCATTGCGACATGTAGTTGGGTTCTGAAAGTATTACTGATCGCAGTGAATCAACCATTTTCGTTGCTTTAACCTGCCAATCATTTTTATCGAGTAAGATACTTAAGTGATAAAGATTTTGCGCCATGATGGCGTTAGAGGAAGGAATAACATTATCGAACATTTCTTTTTTTCGGGTAATCAAGGCTTCGGCTTGAGCCGATGTATAAAAGAAAAATCCATCTTGATCATCATAGAAATTCTGCCACACATATGCTAG
>CAYNKN010000197.1:0-6231 GCA_964397805.1 uncultured Chryseolinea sp.
ATAGGTAATTGATTTTTAAAAATGGGGCCATCAAAAACAAATGTATGGAACTCGCCACGTTCGCCACATGGATCGACCAGCGGATGGAGACTGGCTAAAAAATTCTCATCTATTATGTTGAGTTGATCAACTCCAAAAAAAGCCTGATTGGCAGCACAAAGTATTGCTTTAAAACCAACATTCAGAAAATCTTGCAGTAAACTTTTCGTATTTATACCCCACAACGGAAAAATCCCTACCAGCCCTGATGTACGTAACAAATCTTCACGATAAGATTTTAAGTCTTCCAAAAAAATATCGCCAAAAACTACCGCTGTTACCTTGTCGCTTGTGCATTGTTTATAAAACTGAATCATGGCTTGTTCGTAAGCTTCATTATCAGCTGCAGAATCTACATAGATTTTAACTAAGGGTATCCCTAAACAACTTGCTTGCTGCTCCATTAGGTTTTCCCGAACACCATGCATACCTACTCGCTTAGTGTCGAAATTAATTACCGTGTGCAAGCTCACTACGTCATACACACCTTCGGTGCGTATTTTATACAAAGCCAGAGCAGCGTCTTTGCCACCGCTCCAGCTTATTGTAATTTTTTCTCGTTTATTATTTTTTGAATCCATACGGACAGTGTCGGCAATTACTTTTACAACAATATCCACGCTTGCGATGGTAAGACGCTGTAAATACCATTAGACCATCTTCTAAATAGAAATCTACTTTTGAAGAAAGTTTTACTGATTTGTCAGGCTTTTGTTTTTCCATGGCACTAAAAAGTAAACCGGACACCTATTTGAATGTTTCGGGGCATGGAGTTATAGCCAAAAGCCCATACATAATTTGTATTAAAAATATTATTAACTGAGCCGTAAACATCGAGTTTGTTAGATAGTACTTGCTGCGAGATACTTAAGTCAACTAAATGAAATGCAGGCAAGTCAACTTCTTCAAAAACACTAAAATCCATTTCCTGTCTACTTCCAGTATATTGATAACGCAGGGAAGCATTACCCCCCTTCCACAAACCTGATTGTAAAGCAATATTAATTTTATGATTCGGTATGCGATAAAAAGAGGTTGGATTATCAGCTGTTACATAACCATAGTTGAGAGTTGTGGAAATACGACTTGACAATCGATAATCAATTTCTAACTCTGCTCCCTTCACGTTGCGTTCTGTTTCTACATTAAAATACTCGCCCCCTGCAAAGTTTCCCTCATCATCAAAAAGTGATCGAAAGCCATATGCATTTGTTTCGGCTCTTCTAAAGTATACTGCGCTTATGGATAACCTATCCGTATAAAAAGAAATTCCAGCCTCTTTATTTAATGCTTCCTCTGGCTTCAAATTTTTATTTCCATAGTTTCCATAGAGTTGAAAAAGGGAAGGAGTAATAAACGAAGTAGCCACTGAAGCAAATAGCTTTAAGCGAATACCTTCATTAATCTTAAGTAAATAAGAAGGATTTACATTATACGTAATATTACTTCCATAGGCACTATGATTATTTAATCGTGCCCCAGCTTGTACCTGCAAACCAAAAGGAGCATCTAAAACCACAGAAAGGTAGGGATCAACAATAGTAAAAAATGTAGAGTCGCTGCTAATTTGTTCTGCTTGATTGTAGGCAAGTCGCTGGTAACTCACACCCCCCAATACTGAAATCATCTTAGATAAATCAATCTTATCAAAAGCTTCGATAAACGTTGAAGTACCTGAGTAAGCAGAAGGAAAAGAACTTTTGAATTCTTTATCAAGTTTGAGGTGTTGAGCAGTAAGTTGAAGACTACCATACCTGTGCCCTATAGTGCTCTTAAGTCCGACACGCCATTGCGCATAAGTTTGTTCGTTATTCGCATCTGCGAATGGCCCGCCATCATACTCAGCTGTAAACTGATCGGCTCCGCCAAAAATTTGAATATCAATATCATCAGTTAATAATACGCCCAGTTTTGCGAGTACATTTTGTCTGCTGAATCCGTCCTTATCAAAATCTTGAGATCCTACATTATCGGCTGCCGATGAGAATCCTTTAGAGGTACTATTATTCCCCAAAACCTGATAGTAGAGTTTGTCAACTCTTCCGCCTATAGATAGGTTTTGTGAAAACGTATTGAACGAACCTCCATTCAAATCCAACGAACCATTAAAACTTCTTTCTTCAGGCTTCTTTAATGTGATATTAATTACCCCAGCCGCTGCCCCGGAGCCATACAACGTACTTAGCCCACCACGCATAACCTCTACGTTGCTTATCTGACTAACCGGTAACAAACGCAGATCAAACTCTGGGCTAATGCCCGAAGGATCTAGCATAGGTACACCATCTACCAAAATAATAGTTTGGCGATTACGAGCCCCTCGCACATAATAGCCAAGGTTCGTTCCGGGTGTTCCGTATACGCCATCTATTTGCACATTAGGAATTTGATTCAGCGCATAGGCCAACAGTTGATTGCCTTGATTTTGTAATTGATTAGCCGAGATTCGGGTAATCGACTTCCCAGATTTTTCAACCGGAATGCTAAATTTTGTTCCGGTAACAACCACTTCGTTTAACGTTTTTGTTTGTAACGAATCTTGGGCGTGTACACCCAAAGACATACCTAGTCCGATAAGGACATACTCCATTTTTTTTCTCATAGCATTATGCATTAAAGTGAATACTATGAGCCTTGGTCGAAAATAAAGAATACAGCAAGCGTACGTCTTGCGAATACTCATTGCCTTTCACCCGAAAGCTCTGATACTGTTGAATTATCGGCAGGTCTCCTGGCTCTCCTCGTCATAACGCCTTCCCACCTATTTACTCAGGCAGTGGCTTTGCGTGTTATGATTTTTATGAGGACTACAGTTGCGGGGACAGCTCCGGAATGAATTGACGAATCAATGGTACCGGTATTCCCTTTTAATTTTCTGATGTTGTAACAGCAGAAAAACCGCGAATCCGGTGCGAACATAATTAATTTATTAAACTTGCAGGCATGATGAGAATTATCTTTTGTTTGATGCTGCTAGTGAGTTGCTCGGTTAACGAAAAAAAAACCATTCCAGCCAATTCTACACCTACAGATTTTACACGATATGCCACGGGTTTTACAGTTACCAAGCTGGGTAATGTAAAACTTGTAGAAGTTACTTATCCTTTTCAAGGGGCAACATCGGGTTATAGCTACTTACTTGTTCCAAAAGGCGAAGAGGTTCCGGAGCATGATGCGAACACCATCGTTGTTTCGATCCCCATTCAGAAAATTGTTTGCACGTCTACTACCCACATACCGCTTTTAGATTACTTAGACGAAAGCGATAAATTGGTAGGCTTTCCAACAACCGATTATATCAGCTCAACAAAAACAAGAAAACGTATTGATGCTGGAGCAGTACAAGACTTGGGTGTTGATAGAGGCTTGAATATTGAACAACTGGCTATGTTAAAACCCGACTTAGTGATGGGCTATACCATGAGTGGAGACTTGGGGCAATACAAGAAGATAGCAGAACTTCATATACCGGTAATAATAAACGCGGAGTACTTGGAAAAACATCCGCTGGGAAGAGCTGAGTGGATAAAGTTTATGGCGTTATTCTTTAATAAGGAACAACAAGCCGACTCCGTTTTTAACCTGATTGAAAAGAACTACTTAGAAACACAAGCGCTTGCTGCAAAAGTAAAAAACAAACCAACGGTTTTAAGTGGTGTACTGTATGGCGATGCATGGTTCTTACCCGGAGGCAAAAATTATGCGGCCAAACTTTTACAAGATGCCGGCTGCCAATACCTGTGGGAAGAGGATGACTCAAACGGGTACCTTGAGTTAAGCTTTGAATCGGTTTATGAAAAAGCGTATCAGGCAGATTTATGGATTGGTGTAGCCGCCTTTAAAACAATGAAAGAAGTTGTCAATGCCGACCATCGGTATAACCGCTTTCGAGCCTTTCAAACAAAACAACTCTACTCATACGATGCCCGAAAGGGTGCTAAAGGAGGTAGTGAGTTTTTGGAATTAGGATACCTTCGACCTGATATCATTCTAAATGATTTAGTAAAAATTAGTCACCCGCACCTACTCCCCGACTACACACTTTACTTTCATAAAAAACTAGAGTAACTCCAACAATAATCACCTTGCTCGCCTACCTTTGTAGCGGATGAAGCTCGTGTGTTACACTTTTTGGTTTTTGCTGATTACATTTTTTTCGGCCGCCAATACCTATCAGATATTTAAAGAGAACGGTAAAGTTGGTCTTAAGAACAACGAAGGTCAAATACTTATACCCGCTCAATATGATGCATTGGGATGGAGCAATGATTCATTCTCCGTTTTCAATCAAGTAACGGGTTATAAGATAAACGATCGATGGGGTATTGTTTCCGTTGCCAATAATCGGATTACACCAGCCATGTATCAGGAGCTGATACCTGCAAATACATCGATACTCATTGCACAGAAAAAATCAACACTCTCGCTACGCAACGTTACCGGATGTATTAATGCACAAGGTAAAGAAGTTATACCATTTCAATATGATGGTATATCGATCGTTTCTTTACGCGCCATTGTTTTTACAAAAATGGGAGATCACTATAAGTATGGATTGATCGACCTTACCAACAAAACACTCATCCCACAACAGTTTAAAGAGATCAAACCCATTGGTAGTTTGCGTTACGCTGTATCAAACTTTGAAAATAAGATCGCACTCTTTACGGAAAACGGAAAGCAGATTTCTACCTTCTCCATTGATAGCATCGGAACATTTATAAAAGATTATGCCATTATTTATCAAGGTACTTATCAAGGCGTGATCAATCGAAGCGGGTTTCTAAAGGTAGCGCCTGAGTATAGAGAAGTTCGTATTCAAGATGATGGAACGATAGTAACCCGGAAAGCAGACAATTGGTATTTTTTAGATGGCCAAAACAAAAAAATAAATCAAATCAACGCTGACTCAGTGAAACCAATAGGCAATAAACTACTGTCTATAAAGACAGCTAATCATGCTCAGCTATACAACCCTCAGCTTGCTACGGTTTCTTCGATATCATTCCAATCAATTTCTACAATAGTTAACAGCACGGCTATCATTAAACAAGAAAATAAGTATGGTGTAATACGTGATAACGGTAAGCTACTGATTAAACCAACCTACGATAACCTACTTCGTGACAGTATATTTTATTTGGCCAATCAGAAAAAAGCAGGGCGGAATCAATGGATTGTACTTGACTCGTTGGGTAATGTACTTACTCCAAAAAACTACGAACTTATTAAGCCGTTTAATAGTCAGTTTTTTTTAGTGATGAATAGAAAGTATTGGGGTGCTGTAAATGCTCAAGGGAAAGAAATTATTGCCTGCGCGTACGACTCCATTATTCAACAGTATCACAATAATGTGGTAGTAAAATTCCATGGCAAGTTTGGAATCATCAACGAAAAGGAGGAATGGTTGGTAACACCACAAGCCAATCGATTACTCCTGGTTAGTAATAATAGCTACTTAGAGTATGCCGGAAGAACTACCTACTTTAAATCACTGGCAGGAAATGTTATTTACTTCTCTGAAAACAAATTGGAACCTTATCCGGGCTACCTACTCGATTACTTGTCTTCCGGAACGATCTGGGAAATTGATATGAATGGATTAATCGTTAACCGACAAGTACAACCCCAAGGTGCCATCGAAAAAATATTTAAAGAATCAGAAGGATATCGGGCTATCTTAAAAAATGGTCAGTATGGTTTTGTAGACTCACGCGGAAGATTACGCATTGCCAATCGGTACGATGGAGTTCAATCGTTTAGCGAAGGACTTGCCGCTATAAAAATTTTAGGTAAGTGGGGCTTTATAAATCGAGATGATAAAATAGCCATTCAACCATCTTATGAGTCGGTAACTGATTTTAAAAATGGGTTCTCATTAATTAAGCAAAAAGGAATGCATGGTTTGATTAACCTGGCCGGCAAGCAAATTTTACCACCACGCTATGAACACATCGAACGCCTTCCTCATGGAAACTTATTAATTAAACAAGGTGGTCTTTACGGATTAGCAAATGCTCAAGGTGAAATACTAATTAATCCTAAGTATCATTCACTAAACGACTTTAACAATCCCTTTATCATTGTTGAGCGTGACGGAAAGTTTGGTGTGATCACGCTCCAAGGTTTAAGTACTATACCTCTTCAATACGATTTATTACTTTTTGATTCGGATAATAATTTTTTTCTGGG
>CAYNKN010000198.1:0-6178 GCA_964397805.1 uncultured Chryseolinea sp.
TAATCAAATAAAAATAACTGCAACACTATCTGGATGAGTTTTGTTTTTAAACTCAATTGTCGTCACAATACAAATCTGGTTGATAAACTTATTGGTTTAGTCGTAAATTTACGATCTGTGAAAAAAAATAATGAAGACGAGAAAGTAAATCTTGCGGCAAAAAAAGATATAGTGAAATCTCGATTGCTTTGGTAGGCAAAATAGAGGAAAGCTAATAAAGGTAAACTAAATTATTTGAAAAGATGACTTTTATAATACAGAGAAAGAAACTCCCAGTAGGAATATTTTTTATCACTCTTTTATTTACAGCGTGTACCAAAAAGCAAAGCGCTGCCCCACACCAAAACCAAAATATTGAAGAGACAAAACCTGCAATGGGCAACGATGGTATGGTCTGGATTGATGGAGGAAAGTTTTCAATGGGGACAAACAAGGAGCAAGATTCATATGAACATGAACGTCCTGCCCATAACGTTTCCTTGAATGGATTTTGGATAGATGCCACTGAAGTTACTAATGCACAATTCAAAGCCTTTGTTGAAGCCACACAATATGTTACCACAGCTGAAGTCATTCCGTCATGGGATGAAATCAAGAAGCAACTTCCACCAGGAACACCTAAGCCAGATCAGGATTTTCAGGCTGGCTCTCTGGTATTTTTTTCGCCTAAATATGCCATCTCGTTAGAAGATTATAGTCAGTGGTGGCGTTGGGTTGACGGTGCAAACTGGCGGCATCCAGAAGGATCATCAAGTAACATTGACGCGAGAATGGATCATCCTGTGGTACATGTTTCATACGAAGATGCCCAATCGTTTTGCCGATGGGCGGGAAAGCGTTTGCCTACGGAAGCGGAGTGGGAATATGCATCCCGACAAGCAGGACCTCAAGAATCGATGCGGATGGAAGACCTGAAAATTTCAGGACGCTATGTTGCAAATACTTTCCAGGGTGTTTTTCCAAGCGGTGATCTGGGAAGTGATGGTTATATAGGTACCGCTCCTGTTAGATCCTATCCTGCTAACAGTTTAGGGATTTATGACATGATCGGAAATGTTTGGGAATGGACATCTGATTTTTATCATGCTGATTACTATAAGCAGGTTAGTAACGAAGCTACAATAGCCAACCCAACTGGTGCATCAAAACCGTTTGATCCTCAAGAGCCTTATGCAAGAAAATACGTTACCAAAGGAGGCTCTTATTTATGCTCAAATAATTACTGTTCCAATTACAGGACGAGTGCACGACAAGCGACTTCGTTCGATTCTGGGTCATCTAATGTAGGGTTCAGGTGTGTGAAAGATTAAAGCTGAAATAATCAATGACCCCGCAGTAGAGTTAACTGTCATAATTTAGCTGCATATTGAGATGTCTTCGTTTACTAAGTAGAACTCTGTATTTGCTAATAATTCAAAGTAATAGAAAGGCTTTTGTTCCTCCATCAATGCATGAAATAGGCGCTTCACTACTTGCTTTAATTCTTCCAAATTAAAGCTTCCTACAAAAGATAGGGACAATTTATGAAATGTATTCGGATCACTTTCTTTGGACATACTTAAATAAGAAATTATTTTCATTTTGGTAGCCGTACCAGACAAGAATGTTTAAAAATTGTCAAGATTTCTGGTGCTTTGGCTTTGTTCTTTAAGACGCTTTTTAAAGGTATTTCTTTCTTGAGTGATTCAAGATACTTTTTCTTAAATGAATCTTCAGCACGAAATATGGCCTCTCTTAATGACTGCCAAATCTTTGCGCGAGAATTGGAAGAATACTATTCCCACTCTTCTTTTGTGATATATATATATTCTTCTTCTTTGTTTTTGACACTTATAAAAGTTGATTTCCTGTTTTGAGTGAGCCTCACTTTAAGTGAAAATTTACTTTGAGCATTTTTGTGTCTTGTATCAAGGATCTTATTAATGGGAAAATTCATTTGCAAACAATTTTCAAACAGTTAATGAGGTATAAATAAGTGCAGCTAGGCTTATTTCAAAATAAGTCATTGATAATCAATAATATATGATGTAATTTGATCTTATATGATTATAAGTGAGAATATCTGATAAAGTGTGAGAATCTTTGAAATCAAGAGAATTGAAACGCTTAGGATTTCTTGTAATCAGTAGGTCGCTGGTTCGATTCCGGCAGGGGGCTCTTGATAACCAGAGGTTTAGATAATATGAAAGCTCCCCTAAAATTAGTAGCGATTAAAAATAGAGTTTAATCGTTAAAATTGGGAGAAAATGAAAAAGACAAAATTCACCGAGAGCCAGATTGTTGGCATTCTCAAACAACAGGAACAAGGAAAAAAAGTAGGAGACATCTGTCGGGAGCATGGTATAAGTCAGCCCACTTTTTACTACTGGAAGAGTAAATACTCTGGCATGGATGTTTCACAACTCAAGAAGGTAAAAGAGTTGGAAGCAGAGTTGGCGCAGTACAAAAAGATTGTAGCCGAACAAACGCTTCACATCACGGTACTTAAAGACATCGTTGAAAAAAAGCTTTAGGGCCTGGCGAGAAACGGGAGTTGGTGGAATACTCAACACAAGAACATTCCATCAGCATTCGTCAGGTCTGTAAATTATTGGGCACATACCCTTCTGTAATCCGTTACAATCCAAAGCCAAAAAACGATGACCCGATCCGTGACCAACTTCATACGATGGCGGAGCTTCACTGTCGTTGGGGATTTTGGATGATGTATCATCGCTTGCGACTACTGAATTTCACGGATAATCATAAACGTGTCTATCGTATCTATACCGAGATGAAATTAAACCTTCGCAGAAAGCATAAAAGACGTTTGCCCTCACGCGTGAAGCAGCCCTTGCTGCAACCTCTTCATCACAACTTAACCTGGTCAATGGATTTTGTTCATGATGGATTGCTTCATGGTAAATCGTTTCGTGCCTTCAATGTGATCGATGATTTTAATCGGGAGATACTCAACATCACAATTGATACAAGCCTGACCAGCAAGCGCGTTATCAGAGAGCTCAATCGTGTTGTTGAATGGCGAGGCCGACCAGAACGGTTACGTGTTGATAACGGCCCAGAGTTCATTGCACAGGCCCTGAAGGATTGGTGTGGTGATGCCATTGAATTAGTCTTCATTGAAAAAGGCAAGCCACAACAAAACGGATATATCGAAAGGTTTAACCGAACGTATCGAGAAGAAGTACTGGATGCTTTTGCCTTTGACGATCTTAATCAGGCACGACTACTGACACAAGCCTGGATGTGGATTTACAATAACGAAAGGCCGCACAGTGCATTGGGCTATCAAACTCCAATGCAGTTCCTGTTGAAATATGGAAAACTCCACCACCCACAAAAAGCCAACGCGGAGTTTACCACATTCCAACAGGATGATGATTACAATTGGAAATCATTAATTTTGGATGCTACTAAATAGGGGAAGCTTTCACCTTTTGCTAACAATTGTAAAACATTTTTGAAAATGACATAACCAATACTAGAAGGAATATTTATTAAATAATATTTGCTTCTGTCTCCGCCCTATAGAATAGGGATAATCTTATATAATTGGGGTTCTTAAGAATTGGATCATGTAAAGGCAACCATTTGTCATAAAAAAAACTTCACTATCGGAAGTAAGCTCTATTCGCTTTTTTCTATTTATATCAACAACTTTTAATTCATTGCAAACTCCCGAAGACGGTGTGACCCAGGTTATAGCATTGCTATCTTGAAAAGCCCAGTAGCCACCCTCTGTTCCTGTCTCAGCGTGTAAAAAAAGTTTTCCTTGAAAATCATGGCTATTAATAAATAGAATGGTTAATAAATGACCCATTTTCAAGTTGGCAAAAAAATGACATTTATTGCATGCATGTTTATTTGGCCTCTTTTCAAAGAGTGTTTCTTAAGATTAAATTAAAGTCATTTTTTATTTCTCCACTTTGATTATTTAAAATGAAGTCTGCAGTAGTCTTTCCAAGCTTCTTAAAATCTGTGGTAATTACAGAAATTCCTTCAAGAAGCACTTCTTTCAGAGGAGTATCATTATATGATAGTATACCAACATCTTTACAGACTTGCATTTTATGCTTTCTTATTTCCTTAATGAGGTTCGCTAGATCATTTTCTTCTATTACAATGTATACGGCTTTTTTAGTTATTTTAAAATCAGGAGATATTTCCTGAATAATTTCATTATCAAATTGATAAATTGCGCAAAGCCTTTTGAATCCTTCAAGAATTTTTTTTGGATAAGGGTAAGGTACATTTTCAGGGAAAACAAATATTAGTTTAGTATATTTTCTTAGTTTTTCAATTCCTGATTCCAGCGCAGTAAAGATGTCCATTTTAAAATCTTGATAGACTGCTCCATGAAAACGATTTACGCCTTCAACTATGTTATCTAATAAAATAAGTCTACTTGGATCTATAAGATTTATAGCATTTGCAATACGTTCTTTGTTGGGAGTGTCAACATGCGACATAATTATATAGAAATTATATCTTCCATTTTTATCCCTGATGTAAGATTCAAAGAGATCCAGGTTACAGTGATAGACAAATAACTCCAGATTAGCTTTGTCCCTTAATTCGTATGCTAATGTATTGTATATTACTTTTTTGTAAGAACTTAACTTATTAAAAAGAACGAAGACCCTTAGTTTTGATTTTGGGGCTGAAACCAGAACATAAAATCCTTTACCTTTTACTGATTCTATTACTCCTTGATCACGCAAGTACTTATATGCTTTTTCAACCGTGTCTCTCGATATTGCATAGTCTAAACTAAGCTGAGTTATTGACGGCAATTGGCTGCCAGTCGTTATTTTCCCAAATTCAATATTCTCAATAATACTGATAGCGATCTGTTTATACTTAGGTTCGCTTGAATTATGATCAATATTCAGAGAAAGCTTAGTTTCCGTCATAATTTATAGTAGCTTATTTTTTGGCGCAAACATATCAATGATTGCAAAAGATTCCAACCAAGAGGGTGCAGGATACCAATTTACGACTATATATTCATTTTTGTGTTTGTTTAGATATTATAGTCGTATTTAACTATGGAAAACATGGCAATGGACGTAACCAATTTCAAGCATGTAAATTACCTCTGGCAGGAGGCCAAAGCAATATCGCTTAAAGGAGACGAGGTGGGACTTCTTCTTTATCGCTCGAATCTACTAGGTGCCGACTTGAGAATAACAAATTATGGAGGAGGTAATACAAGTTGTAAGACATTAAGGAAAGATCCTCTTACAAACGAGGAGGTTGAAGTTATGTATGTAAAAGGCTCGGGTGGAGATATTGGTACATTAACCAAATCTGGCCTTGCTGGATTATATGTAAATAAGCTTCGTTCATTAAAAAAAGTCTACCGAGGCTTAGAATTTGAGGACGAAATGGTTGAATTATTTAATCATTGCATTTATGATTTAAATTCTAAGGCTCCGTCAATCGATACCCCTTTACATGCCATGTTACCTTATAAGCATATTGATCATCTTCATCCGGATGCGGCAATTTCTATTGCAGCATCAAAAGATGGTGAGCGTATAATGAAAGAAATATATGGCAATGAATTTGCATGGATTCCCTGGCAAAAACCTGGCTTTGATCTTTCGTTAAAATTAGAGGTAGCCATTAATGAAAACCCAAATTTAAAGGGCTTGTATTTGGGTGGTCATGGATTATTTACATGGGCAGATAATGCCTTTGACTGTTATGTTAATTCTCTTGAGACGATTGAGAAAGCATCAATCTATTTGGATAAGAACTATGGTAAAAAAAGGTCAGTTTATGGCGGTTGGAAAACAGAATCTCTCTCCCCTGACAAAAGAAAACATCAGGCAGCGAAAATTGCCCCGATACTAAGAGGACTCTGTTCCTCGAATCAATTAATGGTAGGTCATTTTAGTGATGATCCTAGAATACTTGAGTTTGCAAACAGTCGAGATATTGAGCGATTGGCACCTTTAGGTACAAGCTGTCCTGACCATTTTTTAAGGACTAAAATACAGCCTTTAGTGTTGATCTTACCAAAGGATAAGGATTTGTCTGATCCAAATGCGATTAAGAAAGAAATCGAACATCAATGGGTAGCCTATCGAGAAATGTACAACAGTTATTACGAAACCTGTAGGCGTTCCAATAGCCCAGAAATAAGAGACAACAATCCTGTGATTATTATTTG
>CAYNKN010000199.1:0-6113 GCA_964397805.1 uncultured Chryseolinea sp.
TGATTACACGCTTTAAAGGATTGGGTGAAATTTCGCCTGATGAATTCGGAACTTTTATTGGTGAGAACATTCGGCTACAGCCGGTGCTCTTAAATAAAGATGGACACTTGGCGAAGTTGCTAGAGTTTTACATGGGAAAAAACACGCCCGATCGCCAAGAATTTATCATCGATAACTTGCGTATCGAATTAGATAAGGTAGAGGCTAAATTAGAAGTTGAGCCCGTAGAAGAATTAGAGATAGAGTAGGAGAGGTTACTACAAAAGATAAATCCTGTTAAGGTATTGTAACATCAATTTCGAATTGATTGGATTATGAGTAAAAAGAAAAAAGCACCTATTACCCGCCCCATATTGGCGAAGGATATGGCAAAAGCCGCTGGTGATGATGTTGTTCATTCTATTGTGATTGACGGCCTCTACGAAAACTGGTTTTTAGATTATGCCTCATACGTTATTTTAGAGCGTGCCGTACCGCGCATCGAAGATGGCTTTAAGCCTGTGCAACGAAGAATCATGCACTCGCTGAAAGAAATGGATGATGGCCGCTTTAACAAAGTGGCTAACGTAATTGGTAATACCATGCAGTATCATCCGCATGGCGATGCAGCAATAGGCGAGGCGATTGTTAACATTGGCCAGAAAGATATTTTAATTGAAACGCAAGGTAATTGGGGCGATGTACGCACGGGCGATAGTGCAGCAGCAGCGCGGTATATTGAAGCTCGATTATCCAAATTTGCGCTGGATGTTGTTTACAACCCACAAACTACGGAGTGGCAACTTTCGTATGATGGTCGCAAGAAAGAACCTACTACCTTACCGGTTAAATTTCCATTACTACTCGCGCAAGGTGTAGAAGGTATTGCCGTTGGACTCTCTACTAAAATTTTGCCTCACAACTTTTGTGAGCTAATAAAAGCCTCCATCGATGTACTAAAGGGAAAGAATCCAAAAATATATCCTGATTTTCCTACCGGAGGTACCGCAGATTTTTCTGAGTATAATCAAGGACTGCGTGGAGGAAAAATTAAAGTAAGGGCAAACATTGAAATTGCCGACAAGAAAATTTTGATCATTCGCCAAATACCTTTTGCTACAACCACCACTTCGTTAATGGAGTCCATTGTAAAGGCAAGCGAAAAGGGACAGATAAAAGTTAAACAAGTAATTGACAATACCGCGAAAGATGTAGAGATACAAGTGCACCTTCAACCTGGGCAGTCACCAGAAATTGCCATGGATGCCTTATACGCATTTACAGATTGTGAGATTAGTATTTCGCCTAATGCGTGTGTTATCATTGAAGACAAACCCAAGTTTCTTCCAGTAAACGAAATCTTAAAATATAATACGCATCAAACGGTACAGCTGCTCAAGCAAGAACTGGAGATCCGAAAGGGTGAACTGAAAGAAAAAATTCTCTTCTCTTCGCTGGAGCGGATTTTTATTGAGAACCGTATTTACCGCGACATTGAAGAGTGTGAAAGTTGGGAAGCTGTAATTGAAACAATCGATAAAGGTTTAAAACCACACAAGAAAAAGTTCTATCGCGAAATTACTCGTGATGATATCGTTCGCCTTACCGAGATAAAGATTAAACGCATTTCTAAATTCGATTCCTTTAAAGCCGATGAATTACTTCGCGATTTAGAAAAGGAATTAAAAGAAACTGAACATCACTTAAAGCACCTTACTGAGTACGCCATTAATTACTATCAAAACCTATTGGAGAAGTACGGAAAAGGTCGCGAGCGTAAAACAGAAATTAAGAGTTTCCAATCGGTAACGGCTGTTGAGGTAATCGCTAACAATCAAAAGCTATATGTAAACCGCACCGATGGCTTTATTGGTTTTGGCTTAAAACGCGATGAATACATTTGCGATTGCTCAGATTTAGATGATGTAATTGTTATTCGTAAAGATGGTAAAGCGCGCGTATCACGCATTCAAGAAAAGGTGTTTATGGGTAAAGACATCTTGTACGTGGGCATTTGGAAAAAGGGCGATGATCGCATGATCTATAATGTTATTTATGCAGATGGTAAAAGTGGAAAAGGCTTTGCCAAACGCTTTGCTATGCCGGGCATTACGCGCGATAAAGAATACGATTTAACGTTAGGTAATCCGAACTCACGTATTTACCACGTTACCGGAAATCCAAATGGAGAAGCAGAAGTAGTAGAGGTAAAACTTTCACAGGCCAGCACAGCACGCAAGAAAATTTTTGAATACGATTTTGCTGAACTCGAAATAAAAGGAAGGGGCGCTCGCGGAAATACCATTACTAAATATCCGATTCGTAAAGTTGATTTACTGCGTGTAGGAACATCTACACTTAGTAAACTAGACTTATGGTATGACGAAGATTCTGGCCGACTCAATCGGGATCAGCGTGGTAAGTATTTAGGCAAGTTCGATGGCGATGACCAACTCATTACCTTTACGCGAAACGGTGCGTATAAAATTACTAACTACGAAGTTTCGAATCGCTTTGAGCCAGAAAAGACATTGCTTGTAGAGAAGTTCAATCCTAAAAAAGTGATATCGGCTATTTATGTAGATGGCGAAAGTAAACAATACATGGTGAAGCGATTTATGATTGAGACTTCAACTATGGATAAGGAGTTTGGATTTATTACCGAAGGTATTGGATCACGACTTGTTGTAGTGTCTACAGCCGATTCGCCCGATGTAACCGTAGAAGTTCAAAAAGGAAAGGACAAAGAAAAAATTGCTGAGCTCATTAACTTAGAAGATATCATTGATGTAAAAGGTTGGAAGGCACTGGGCAACCGCCTTACTCAACATAAAGTAGTTAAAGTAAGCTTGGCACAAGAACCTGAAGATACTGGATTAGAAGAAGGCGATGATGAAAACGACTTGATAGAGACGACCGAAACTGAAAAAAGTTCTCAGTCGTCAAAAAAAAAAGTCGAGCCGGAGCCAGCAGTCGAGGAAGACGGCCAAGTCAGCCTCTTCGAGGAGCCAAAAAAACCAAGTCAAAACCAAGCGCCAAGTCACCAGCAAAAAGGCGAGCCAAACAAAAAAGTCAAAGTCGAGCAACAAAACCTCTTCGGTCAAACAAGCGAAAGCCCGGAAAAAAGTCGCCAAGAAAATAAAACGGAAGTAACTCCATCAACGGGTGAATCAACCAATGAAAAGGACGATGGAAATAACGATCGATCTTTTAATGTAGGCGAGACTATCGAGTTTGATGTATAGTGTTTGGTGAGGGAGTTGTTAAACCTTTTTTCAGGTTGACAAACTAATTACTTGTTCAACAAGGTTGGTTGTTAATCTGTAGTATAGGTAGGCAATCGAGTATGGTGTTTGTATAGAGTGGTTTACTTGGTGTAGTGCATCGCCTTCATTACTTTCACTGTCGGAAGCCCAACAACCAGATCATACCATGTGACCATTAACTAAAAAATTATTAACACATGAAATGAGCATAAAGAGGACTACACCCAGCGGGATGATAATCTAATGCGAATTCCATGTGTCTATCAAAAATTAAAAATTAACACATGAAAAAACTAATCGTAGTTTTAAGTTTACTACTATCAACAGGTAGTCTTTTTGCGCAGGATGAAATACTAGCCGTAGGAAAGATCACGGACGCCCGAACACAAAAGGGTATCAAAGCAAATATTCGGTATAGCAGTATACCAACGGGTAGTATATTCGGACGGTTTAATGACAGTACTTTTTCGTTTAGCATATTTGGTACGGCCAAGTATCAAATTACTGCCGAGGCACAAGGTTATAATCCACGCACAGTCATTGTTGATCCAAAAGATATTAATGCAGAAAGTAAAGTACTTCGCGATATTGTATTAACTCCCAAAGGTCAAACGGTTCGACTGAATAACTTAATTTTTGCACAAGGTAAATCTACTATCGATCCGAAGTCGTATGCCGAACTGGATGAAGTCGTGCAAATGATGAAGGAGAATACAAAAATGGAAATTCAATTGGAAGGTCATACCGATAACATCGGTAGCGCGAAAGCCAACTTAGCATTGTCTGAACAACGCGTTGAGGCTGTAAAAAAATACTTAGTGGCTAAAGGTATTGCTAAAGATCGCGTTAAGACCAAGGCATACGGGGGATCTCAGCCGTTAGCAAATGAAATGACATCCGAAGCACGCATTATGAACAGAAGAGTGGAGATGCGTATTTTAAAAGATTAGTGAGAACAACTTTCACTACATATTCTATTTCAAGGTTAACATCTTTAGGCAAACCGGAGAAGGTACTTTAATCGGTTTTCCAACCGGAGTTAATTTTCCTGTTTTACTATTGATACTGAAAATTACAATGGTATCACTATCTTGATTAGCGACAAACATAAATTCACCTTTGGGATCAATCATAAAATTTCGTGGTGTTTTGCCCTGCGTATCTTGTTTGCCGATGTAAGTAATTTTTCCAGTAGGTGCAATCGAAAAAATACTAATCGCATTTTGTCCTCGGTTCGACATATATAAAAACTTACCGCGTATGTCGGTATGAATATCTGCACTGGTATTTTGTCCTTCGAAATTGGGAGGTAAAGAGCGAACGGTATCTTGTAAAAGCGTTAATGCTCCGGTAAGTTTATTAACTGAAAACACACCGACAGATGAGGTTAACTCTTCTACTACATACGCATACTTACCGTTAGGATGAAGTGTGAAGTGACGTGGCCCTGCTCCGGGAGCAACTGATACTTCGGGGGTTGATGCTGGTTTTAATGTACCCTTGTCAACATTAAATTCATAGATGTAAATTTTATCGGTACCCAAATCGGCCACATATAAAAATTTGTTATCGGAAGAGATCGTTGCTGAATGGATATGCGAAGCTTCTTGTCGCGATGTGTGAACACTGCTGCCAGTATATTTTTTAGCATCCGATGGATTACCAATAAGTCCATCATCGAATACAGGCAATACCACAAAGTTTCCATTGTTGTAGTTGGAGATAAAAAGATAGTCCCCCGTTTTATCGATAGCAATATGACACGGCCCATCGCCATACGAAGGTCGATGGTTTAAGCCACTGAGCTTTCCTGTTTTCGGATCAATTCCGTAGGCACTTACGGAGCCACCATTATCGGCCATCTCTGCGCGACCACGATTAACACTATATAAAAATTTTTGAGTTGGATGTATGGCTAAGAAGGAAGGACTTTCTAAACCGGGCACCATTTGTATCGGACTCAACGTGCGCTTAGCGCGGTTGAAATCATATACATATATTCCCTGACTACCGCGCACACTGTACGTGCCAATGTAGAGTACTTCACGCTTTACCTGAGCATGTATAGAATTTGTTATTAAAAATAGAAGTGTGAGTAGTGAAATGATTTTTCTCATAACGTGTGTTTTAACTGTTCTTTATCAAACTACAGTAGCTTCTGGCTTCGGTACATGGATCCGTTTTGTATGGGCTAGCGAAGCATATAAGTCTCCGCTCGGTCTGCGCATACGGTGCTTGGTTTTTAAATCTACTTCGTATAAACCAAAACGCATAGAGGGCCCCAGGTGCCACTCAAAGTTATCCCAAGTACTCCAAAAATAATATCCACGAATATCGATACCATCTTTTAACGCCTGATGTAGAATGAGTGCATAGTCTTGAATAGCTTGAAGTCGCAAGAAATCACTTTCATCGCACACACCATTTTCGGTAATGATGATGGGCTTTTTATACTTATTCCAATAGCGATCAATGCAGGTTCGTAATCCTTCGGGATGGTATTCCCAAATATCATCATGGCGTCTGCCTAGTGATTTGATTTTTTCTGGCGTTTCTAAATACGTAATTGGTAATGGATCGTGCGGTATGCGACCATAATAACTCATTCCAAAAAAGTCTACCTGCTCGAAATGGCTTGGAACATATTCCATAAACCACCAATCGGATAACCGGGCAGGAAACCATCCCAATAAATTTTCAGCAGAAAATACTGTTGCATTATGAGAGATACCTACAGGCTGTTCGGGAAATTTTTCTTTGATGTAAGCATACATCCGCTTGTGGGCGATGCCCATGTTCTTTACTACTTTACCTGCGGTGAGCGGATTAATTTTATAAGGCGGAAAGAAACCGGTTATCCAACCATAG
>CAYNKN010000200.1:0-6107 GCA_964397805.1 uncultured Chryseolinea sp.
GAAAGAATTTGTCGCTGTAATCTCAACAAGGTCGTTGGTGATGATGGGGTGTGGCAGATAGGGCGCGATGATGATTAGGCAATCTCGTTCGTCTGTTGAAATGCTAATTTCAGGCAATGTGTTGAAATCGGTTGTTTTATCTTCTCCATTGAGTTTTCGCAGCGCAATATGCGATACGGTTTCTGTCATTCCGTAGGTAGCATAGAACATGGTGGAGAAAGCGCCTAAGCTATCAATAGTATGTTCATCTAACGGGGCTCCTCCAATAATCAGGGTCTTGATGGTATTCAATCGATTTGAAACAGGAGATTTTAAAATGCTTTTTAGTTGGTAGGGTACCATCGCAGCGAAAGCGATTTTCTCACTAGTATCGAGCTGACTAAGCGGATTGTTTGATGGTTCTACGGCAATTATGTGCATACCCAGTACCAGACTCCTTACCAACATCATTTGGCCAGCAATGTATCGCGTATCTAAGCAAACCAAAGCAGTATCGAAAGGCTGTAGATCTAGTGCTCTAGCGGTAAGCATAGCGCTAGCCATCATTTGCTGCCGACTAAGGTTTATTTTTTTTGGTTCTCCTGTAGAGCCACTCGTGGTTAATGAAAAAAAAGGTTGGTCGTTTTGCCACGCGCGGATAAAAGAAAACGTACTGGCTTCGAAGGGAGTTAACGAAGGTTCGGAGTTGGTGCGTATAGCCTCCAAGTTAACTACTCGACCATTGATCTGAAGACTATCAATAGGATGCACCATTCCCCGCGGCTCAGTTATAAATTTTTTAGATCGCTTTTAAAGCGATCTAAAATAAACGCTTCATGCTCCGAAAAACCACCGCATGAATCTGCTACCTTTTGCATTACACGTACGGCTACTTCTTTTAATTCTTCGCTCATGTGTTCTTTGTAGCGTCTTATATCGTGAATGGCTTCGTTGTAGGCTTTTTCTATTGATGGTTGTGTTATCTCATCAAGTAATTCAAATCTGCTTTGTGCTACCCACGAATTATAATCCAGCTCGTCTTCAATAATGGTATGGAAGGCGATGCGTTCTTCAGCGCTAAGTCCCTTATCTGCCTTAGCAATAACATAGGCCATTTCGGCAATAGCACGTAGTATTTCTCTCTTTTCGTGGTTCATGACGAAAGATAACGATACGCTTGAGAACCTGTGCTACGGAAACTTAGGATATTTTGACCAGTCGGGCTCACGCTTCTCAAGGAATGCATTTTTACCTTCCTTCGCCTCCTCGCTTAGGTAGTAAAGTAAGGTTGCATTACCAGCAAGTTCTTGAATACCTGCCTGACCATCAAGCTCTGCATTGAACGAACTTTTTAGCATGCGTAACGCCAACGGACTTTTAGCAATCATTTTATTGGCCCAATCGATGTAGGTATCCTCCAGTTTATCCAGCGGTACTACTTTATTTACAAGTCCCATATCCAGGGCTTCTTGGGCATCATATTGATCACACAAATACCATATTTCCCGGGCTTTTTTCTGGCCGACAATACGCGCTAGATAGGAGGCGCCAAAGCCGCCATCGAAGCTACCTACTTTAGGACCCGTTTGTCCGAAGCGAGCGTTTTCTGCCGCAATAGTTAAGTCACACACCACATGTAATACATGGCCACCACCAATAGCCCAGCCTGCCACAGCGGCAATGACCGGTTTAGGAATAGAGCGAATTATCTTTTGTAAATCCAATACATTTAATCGGGGTGTTGTATCTTCACCTACATACCCTCCGTGGCCACGAACACTTTGATCGCCACCACTGCAAAAAGCTTTACCACCTTCTCCAGTAAGAATAATAACCCGTACATCTGCATCTTCGCGACATGCATTCATGGCATCGATCATTTCTTGTACGGTAAGTGGTGTAAAGGCATTATGTACATGCGGTCTATTTATACTGATGCGCGCAATGCCATTGTACTTATGAAACAGTATCTCTTTATACTCTTTAATTAGTTGCCAAGGATATTTAGAAGTCATAACTATTTTTTATTTTTTCTTTAAGGTTGTTGAATGCATTATAATTAACATCGATGGATGATTCGAGTTCTAGAATTTTTGTTTTTCCATCAAAATCAAAAAAGTCTTTTAGTAAATTTTTTAGTTTTCTTTTTGAGTTGAGTTTTAAATGCTCGAACCCAAATTCTTCACATAGTTTCGTTGCCGTTAGTTTTTGATCGGTAACAAAAAACTGTTCGGCTTCTGGCTGATGCGATGGGCCATCAATCATTTTAAAGATGATACCTCCATGATTATTAAGCAGTACCACACGACAATTGGGTATGGCATAATTATTCCAAAAAGCATTTCTGTCGTAAAAGAAAGCCAGATCGCCTGTAATTAACACGTGTGGTTTCGTACTTGCTAAGCTGTGTCCAATCATGGTGCTGGTGCAGCCATCAATACCACTTGTACCTCGATTGGAAAATACCTGTATACCTTTTTGCTCTGCTTTTAATCCGATAAAATTAGCATAGCGCACACTCATGCTGTTGGCTAAGTGGAGCGCACAGTTTTCCGGAAGTTGTTGAATTACTTCGTTTAATAAGTCGAGTTCACCTAACTCTTCTTGTGGGAAATAAGTGCTTAATGTGCGCACTGCTCTTCGTTCTTCTACTTCCCAAAGTTTAGTATAATTACTTTGTTTTTGATTTTCGAAATTCTCTACTAAAGGTAAGGAAGCGAGGTATGTAAAAAAGTGATTTGGAGTTGTGTTAAATATGTTACTCACGTGTTGAAACGGATCGGCTACTATTCCGTGAGGTTGAACATGCCAATGAACTTGCGGGGCATATTGACGCAGAAATACTTTTAAATTTTTTGAAATAGTAGATTGTCCAAACGTAATAAGTAAATCGGGCTTGAGTGTTTTCTTAATACCTTCCGTTGCTTGCCCTAAAAATACATCGGCATACCGGATAAGTTTCGGGATGGTATGGAGGTTTGAAATAATATCACCTGCAATAGGAAGATTGTGTTGATCAAAGAACTTATTTAAAGCATGGAGTAAAGCTTCATCGGCTTGCTGTTGCCCGGAAACAATAAGTATGTTATGAAAAGACGACCAGCTTTCTTGAATAACACGCTGTTGCTCTGCGGATAGTGCGTACGAAGGTGTGTGTTGTTCGATAATTCGTACATCCGTATCAAATGTTATTTCTTCACCCGTACCCGGATAAAGGGGCTCACGAAAAGGTGCATTAATGTGTACAGGACCTTTCGGTTCTTGCATCGAAAAATTAATAGCTTCGTTCACCATGCGATTGATTGCCCATTGACAATCGGGGTGATCGTATGCTTGAGGAAGTTGATATGATTTCTTTACATGCTTGCCAAAAATCTCTGCCTGATAAATGGTTTGTCCATCTTGTTGGGCAATCCATTCTGCAGGTCGATCGGCAGTAAAAATAAGTAGAGGAGTTTCACTAAAGTAAGCTTCGGCCACAGCGGGCGCTACATTATATGCGGCACTTCCTGATGTACATAAAAAAATTACCGGGCGTTGTTGTTGTTGAGCTATGCCCAATGCTACAAACCCTGCACTTCGTTCATCGCTAAAGGTACGACAGGTAAGTTGAGGATGACGCGTGAAGGCTAAGGTTAATGGTGCACAACGCGAACCCGGACACAATACGGCATCGGTAATACCTTTGTGTGCACTAATGGATGCGATATTGTAAATGGGTTGATAGGTGTTCATGCTTTTAGCCAACGATAATTTTTAAAATCGTGTTCATTTTCATTTCAGTCTCTTCCCATTCTTGTTCAGGAACTGAATCAAGCGTAACACCTGCTCCGGCATAGAGTGCCGCATTGGTTTGAAATAATTGCATACACCGTAGCGCCACAAAAATATCAATTCGGTTTTGGATGTTTACAGGGCCGATGTAACCGCTATAAAATTTCCGATCATATCCTTCATGCATTTTTAAAAAAGCTAACGCAGGGTCTAGGGGCATACCACAAACAGCTGAAGTAGGGTGGAGGAGTTGAAGCATGACCGAGCCCAACTGCGGAAAATTGATGGCTTTAAGATTGACGGTAAAGTCTGACTTTAAGTGCATCAGATTTCCGGCTATAATAGTTTTGGGGCCCTGCTCTTCATATTCGCGAACACGAATTTTTTTGAAACAGCTAATGATGTAGCGTTCAACCAAAGCTTGCTCTTCAATATCTTTTTGTGTCCACGCAACTGTTTTTACCGTGGAGCCGGTTGTAAAATTTTGTGTACCTGCTAAGGCAACTGTTTTAAAGATAGTTTGGTCTTCTACGGTCACCAATACTTCAGGAGTAGCACCTAACCAACTACCTATGGTTGGAATACTTATAAATGAAATTAACGCATCGGGATATTGTTTACATAACTTTTGAAAAGTGAGCACACAATCAAAGTCAGCAGGGAGATCAATTATTTTCGATCGCGAGGGTACTACTTTTTCAACGTCACTATTTGTAATAAAGGCTATAGCTTTTTCTACCACCTCCACATACTTTTGTTTTTCTAGTGGTACAGGTTGGGTAGTTGAAATATGGTAGCGTGGGGGAGTAGATGATTTCTTAGTTGACTGCCAGTGTTTAAATGCATCAATATCGACTGGAGCACTTTTAGTTTCCAGTAGAACGCCATTTTTAAAAGTAACGAGTTGATCAGCCGGAATAAACAGTCTTGACTCCTTGCGATCAAAAGGAGCACATATAAATCCAGCAGTTAAGTCTTCGATTGTAGAATCATCACTAAGCTGCATTACCTGACGTGAGGCCACAAAAAAACTTTCTTCTGAGTTGGGCAATCGCCATGCCGCTAGGGAAAAACTGTTTTCAACGGCTTGATCAACTAAAAAAGATAAGAACTCTTTTTCTGTATAAACAGGTGATGAAACAGATGTTACCTTTTCCGTATGCATTGCACTGGGTGTTACGAAGTTTTTTTATCTAACACCGCCATAGTTATGCGGCTAATGCAAATCAACTCTTGGGCTTCGTTATGAATGCGTATTTCCCATACCTGGGTCTTTTTTCCGATATGAACTGGCTTGGTCACTCCCATTACAAATCCTTCGCGCACGCCTTTTAAATGATTAGCATTGATCTCTAAACCAACACAATACTGTTTTGTTTGTTCTACACATAAGGATGCGGCAACGCTGCCCATAGTTTCTGCTAAGGCAACAGAGGCACCTCCGTGCAACATCCCCAACGGTTGATGTGTTCGTTTATCGACAGGCATTCGGGCCTCTAAAAAATCATCGCCAATATGGGTGAATTCGATACCCAGTTGTTCGGCCAATGTATTATGCGACCAGCTATTTAAAAAATCGATTGTAATACCTGTTTTGAATATACCCATGAAATCGCTCTACAAATGTTTATTCCAAATAGTATCGAACTTCAGACGATTCCATGTGACCAATAAAAATAAAACAAGTAACACATGAAACTTACTGGTAGTGCGCGATTGACTATCGAGTATTTGTCTATTTTTGCCGCCAAATTAAAGTAAAATTGACCAGCAAAAAAATCTACATTATCCGCCACGGACAAACCGATTTTAATCTTAAGAACATTGTTCAGGGGAGTGGTGTGGACAGTAGTTTAAATGATCGGGGCAGGGCTCAGGCGTTGGCATTTTTTGAACACTACAAGCACATACCCTTCGATAAGGTCTATACCTCAGCCTTAAGGCGTACCCACGAATCGGTGCAATCTTTTTTGGATTTAGGTCTTCCCCACGAAGCCTTGCCGGGGTTGAATGAAATTAGCTGGGGTAAAAAGGAAGGATACAAGATCACCCCAGAGGAGGATGAATACTACCATTATATGTTGAACCAATGGCAGTTAGGCGATACCTCATTACGAATTGAAGGTGGAGAAAGTCCCGATGATGTAGTAAAAAGAATGCAACCAGCGCTTGACTATATCCTTTCCCAAACA
Organism: uncultured Chryseolinea sp.; assembly: GCA_964397805.1. Classification (GTDB taxonomy): domain Bacteria; phylum Bacteroidota; class Bacteroidia; order Cytophagales; family Cyclobacteriaceae; genus Chryseolinea. The sequence continues at coordinate 5,946 of CAYNKN010000200.1, forward strand.
AATGAACAAACAGTTTTAGTCTGCATGCATGGTCGTGCGATTCGAATTTTAATGTGTATGCTTTTGCGTTATCCTCTTAAGTCGATGGATATGTTTGAGCACGAAAACCTGTGTTTATATCTTGTTAATTATCAGCCACCCACTTTCACAGTTGAGCGGTAT
>CAYNKN010000201.1:0-6107 GCA_964397805.1 uncultured Chryseolinea sp.
TTGAGTTGAGCTAATGCAGATCGTGCCTTGCTATCGATACTGTTTTTGTATTCATGCTTTTTATAGGATAGCGCTTTCTCGAAATAATCTCGTGCCGTAGTTTTATTTTTTTCTTGTTGCGCGATATACCCTAACTGTAGGCAAGCATTAGGAGCAAAATACCAGGCTTCTTCGCCATTTTGAACGATCGTTTTTTCGTAGAGCGTTTTCGCTTTATTAATCTCGTTTTGTTTGTGCGCTAATCGGGCTTGCCGATAATACCATTCTACCTGATTGCGCTTGGTGGTCATTTCTGAAGGTATAATTTGCTGCAAGAGTTCATGTCCACGTGTGAAGTATCCGCCATCAGTTGCGTAACGCGCCTGAGTGAGTTTACGATGAGGCATTTCATTCGCGGCTAAACTTCGGGCGGCATGCTTATCGGCCTCTACGAGTTCTTTACCTAAAGCTCGCGCTTGTTTAAAAATAACCCGTGCATCACTTTCATTTCCGTTTAACCAATAGCATAACCCAATTTTGTAGGTTGCATCTTTTACATAATTCTGCCCGGCATAGTGCCCGGTAAACCATTTGTACGAAGTAATGGCATTGAGATACTCGGCTTTATGCAGGTAGACTTCTCCTTTTAAGTAATCGGCATAGTAGACTGGTAAACCGGTGTGGTTTTTATCAGTGAGTTTCAACAGCATATCTAAAGCGACTTCACTCTGTGCATTTTTAATAGCCAAACTACTTCCTAGAAATAAGGCCAACCGATTAGCGGGTTGCGTTTCAAGAACAGTTTTTACTTTCGCTAACGCGTTATCGGGTTGTTGAAGAACAAATCCTTCGATAAGTGCATGCACTAAACTTGCTTCCATAGATAGTGCGTGGTTGGCTGCGGCTAAACTTTCTAATTCATCTATTCCGGAAGCAACGGAGCCCTGCATGCCCAGCAGACTAAGTACCCAATTATACTTCTCTGGAACTGAGCCCATAATCACCTCCAACAAACCAGAGATTTTTTTAACCGCAACGTAGTCAGGAAACTTAGTTTTGATATCCTGTGTAATTAAATACGCTTGGCGTAGGTTGAGTGCGGCATCAAATTCATGCCCGAACTTTAAATAAACAAAAACCCAGTGTAGCCTAATCTCCGCCTGTAATAAAAGCTCGTCAGCGTTATTCGATTTTACCTTCCGCTCCAGCCGTTGGTTAAAGCGTGCTTCGTAATCAGTGTAGTTTTCGGTATCTTCTGTAATAAGTAACTCTAACGCTTCGGCTAGTGCAAGTACATAGTGTTCTTGAACAGTACTTGGTTTTTGGAGTAGTTGGTGTAATGAATCGGTCTCCAGATTTAGTGCAAGGTGGTAAGCCTGTTGAGTGGGTTCATCAAATTCCCACTCGCGTTGTGCTAGTGCGGGTACTGGATTATAGATTAGTAGAAACAAAAAAAGGCAGGTAAGCGTACCGGCCTTTTTTAGTAAAAAATGGTATTTACTATTATTCAACTTTTTTACGTCTGGTAGGCACAGGCGTAACTGTTTTAGAAGCTTTTGGTTTGTCGCCATCATCGAGAGAATCCATATCAACATCGGCCAAGATACGACCAGAATGTTCATCGATCACAATTTTTTTCTTCTCGCGGATCTCAGCAATTTTTTGTGGAGGTATAACGATGTTACATCCTTCGGCAGCACCGCGTACTACACGTACTACAGCCAAGCCATTCGATAGACTGGTGCGGAGTCGCTCGTAATATTTTAATAACTTGTCTTCAATTTTCTTCGTTGCCTTTTCGCGTTCACCTAACAGCCTTTTCTCTTCTTCATGACTTTCGGTGAGGATAGCATTAAGCTCTTTTTTCTTGTTATCCAGGTGGTCGCCACGATCTTTAATCACGACACCGGTTTTTTCAATTTCGTCTTTCTTCTGTTGTGTTAGGTCTTTACCTTCTTTAATCTTTTTCTCGCAAAGCTGAATTTCAAGTTCTTGAAGTTCGATTTCTTTGGTGATCGCATCGAATTCGCGATTGTTTCTAACGTTCTTTTGCTGCTCGGTGTATTTCTTGATGAGCTTTTCAGCTTCTTTAATACCTTCTTTATGCTTTTTAATGTTCTCTTCGATCTCTTTGAGGTCTGAATCGTGGCGACTGGCGCGGGTTTTATACCCCTCTATTTCATCTTCCAGGTCTTGAACTTCATCGGGAAGATCGCCTCGCAGCTTTTTTAATTCGTCTAGTTTAGTATCAATGAACTGAAGTTTTACAAGCGCTTCGAGCTTTTGAGCAACTGATTGGTTTTCCATTCTTTAAAAGTAGCTTATTGGATTCGTGACGGTTTTCGAAAAATTGATCGCAAAAGTAGAAAATTTTTTGATTAAAACACCCATCAGCAGTTCTTTGGTGTAAATCTCACTTTCGTAATGGCCGATATCGGCAATGACAATTTTTTGATCGGCATCAAAAAACTCATGGTATTTGAAATCAGCCGAAATAAAGGCATCTGCGCCTGATTGAATGGCTTTTGGAAGCAGGAAACTTCCGGCACCACCACATACGGCTACCGAACGGATGGGCTTATCCAGCAATGATGTATGCCGGATAACCGCTAGATTCATCGATTTCTTAAGATGTTTTAAGAAATCAACAGGCTCGAGAGCCTCCGGTAGTTCGCCTACAATTCCAGCCCCCACCTCCTGATTTTCATTTGTAATGGGTATGAGGTAGTAGGCTACTTCTTCATACGGATGACTTTCTTTTAAGGCGGCTACTATTTTATGCTCTTGCGTAAGCGGATAAAGCACCTCTATTCTAGTTTCCTTTACATATTCTTGCTTTTCGAGTTCGCCTATGTGGGGCTTTGCTTCAGCGGTTGGTAAAAAGGTGCCGGTACCGGTAGTCTGAAAGCTACAATTTTTGTAGGCGCCTTGCTGGCCAGCTCCTGCACGATGGAGCGCCTCCAGCACTTTTTCAACATTATCTTCCAGAATAAAGGTGACTAGTTTTCCGAGCGTGTCGCGTTTAGGTGCAAGTATGCGAAGGTTTTGTAAGCCAATTTTTTGAGCGATGGTGTTATTAACGCCTTCCTTTACATTGTCGAGGTTAGTATGTATAGCATAAAGTCCGATATCATTTTTGATTGCGCTAATTACGGTGCGCTCTACATAATTGCTTCCGTTGAGCTTTTTTAGTCCCTTAAAAACAATGGGGTGGTGCGCTACAATGAGGTTACATCCGGTTTGACGAGCCTCTTCTACTACAGCCTCGGTACAATCGAGGGTTACTAAAATTCCAGTAACAGTGGCAGTTGGGTTTCCGGTAATAAGTCCTGCATTATCGTATGCTTCCTGATACGATTTTGGTGCGAGAGTTTCTAAGTAATCGGTTACGTGTTTTATGGTTATACTTGCCATCACTTTCTTTCGTTGGGGTTGAAAGTTAACGGTATTTTTATTCAGATGACCTTTCTTCGCATTTTGCTGTTTCCTTTTGCGATTTTGTTTAACCTGATCACGCGCGTCAGAAATTATTTTTATGATCGCGGATTAAAGCCAGTCGCTTCGTTTTCTATACCGATTATTTGTATCGGAAACTTATCTACCGGTGGTACCGGAAAAACGCCCATGATCGAGCATTTAATTCGGTTACTGGCTCATCGCCATAAGCTAGCTACGTTAAGTCGCGGCTATAAGCGTAAAACAGCGGGTTTTCGAATAGCTCAAGCAGGTGACAATGCCGAAACGCTGGGTGATGAACCGAGTCAGTTTTATAATAAGTATGGCGATCAAATTACGGTGGCTGTAGGGGAAGACCGTGCGTTGGCTATCCCAAGTATCCTCCAGGAGTTTCCGGAAACGGAAGTTGTTTTGTTGGATGATGCCTTTCAACATCGAAGGGTTAAACCATCGCTAAGCATAGTATTAACACAGTATAGCAAACCTTTTTATGCTGATTTTCTCCTTCCGACAGGAAACCTACGCGAAAGTAGGGATGGCGTTAATCGCGCAGATGTGGTAGTCGTTACAAAATGCCCAACCAGTATTACCGATGACAATATCATGAAAATTGAAAAGGCTATTCATCGTTACGCCTGCAAGCCTGTATTTTTCACTACTATTCATTATGGCAATCCGTTACCTTATGATGGCCGCAAAAAAATAGACGAGTCTATTGATAAAGTTATTGTGGTAACCGGTATTGCTAACAGTGCACCTTTTATAACGTATGTAAAACAACACTATACAGTTGTTCATCACCTTGAATTTCCCGATCACCATTGCTATACAGCTGCTGATATTCAACGGATGAAAGAGGCCTTAATGCAGGCGCCAGATGCGGTTATATTGACTACTGAAAAGGACAAAGCCAATTTGGAGGCACCTACTATCGGTACATTAACCAATGCATTACCACTATTTTTTATTCCGATAGAAGTTCAATTTATCAGAAATGGAGTGGATTTTGATGAACTCGTGCTTAGCCATGTAAATCGTGTGTTGTAGAAAAAGTTTACGCATGTTCGTCAATCAGTCATACCAGCGCTTATTTTTGCGCGTGCATTTTTTTCGATTATCGCTTTTTGGCTTGCTATGGCTTTGTTCGTTCGCATTGTTAGCGCAGGAGGATGAACCTACACGCAGGGGTTCGAAGATTATTGATGATACCACCAAACAAGTTTACGGCCCTAAAACATCGGCTACTTTCTTAGAGCGTGAAGTGTTTTTTAATCGCGATGTAAAGTATGTTATCGATACAGCCATCTGGAATTTCCATCGCTTCAATTATGTACATCGGTACAATAATCTCTATCAGGATTTAGGAAATATTGGTACGGCTATTCAACCAATTTATTATCAGGTACCGGATGTTATTGGCGCCACCTCGGGCTTTCAAGCTTTTGATCTGTATTGGAACGCAGAGGATGTACGGTATTACGATACGAAATCACCATACTCTAATATGCGCGTTATTTTAGGTGGTGAAGGTAGATCGCAAACACGTGTGATGTATAGTCGCAACATTACCCCGCAATGGAATTTTGGTTTCGTTTATCGGGCATTACTAATTGATAAGCAAGTTCAAAAGCAAGGTAAAGGCGACCGGAATGTAATCGGAACCTATTATCATTTTCATACATCCTATCAGTCAAAAGATAGCAGCTACCAGCTATTCTTCAATTTTCGAAGAAACAAACACGATACGGATGAGAATGGCGGTATTTTTAGTGCTGGTGATTTTGAGTATGCCGATTTATTTTCTCCAAACAGAAGACCCAATTTAACCGATGCCCAGGATTCTGAATTGCGAATGAATATCCATTTGTTTCAACAATATAAATTAGGTACGGCATTACAACTCTATCATACATTTGATCGGTACCGTCAGGGAAATGCATTTCTGGATATACGGGCTACTGCACCTCCTGGGTTTTATGATTACACCGAGATTGACAGCGCAAGAACCACCGATTACACCAAGTTTAAATTTGTTCGCAATGAAGTAGGGGTAAAGGGTAGCCTCGCTAAATTATTCTATAACGGGTATTATGCACTTCGCAATTTCTCGAATACTAATCCCTATCTGCGCAGCGATACCTTACAGGTGAAACCTAGTGGTTTTGAGAGTTACCTAGGCGGACGTATATCATTAAAGTTAGATTCACTTATTGAAGTAACCGGATGGGCAGAGCTACAGAATAACGGCAATTATCGCATTGATGGTAAAATTAAAAGTAAGTGGTTTGAAGCTTCATTGAAGCAAGTTCAGTATTCGCCATCTTTTGTACAACAGGGCTACCGGGGAAGTCATGATGTGTGGAACAATAACTTTGGGCCGGTAAGTGTATCGCAGCTTAATGGTTTTTTACATTATACTTCGCGTGTGTTATCGGTTTCTCCGGGACTAACACTAACGCGACTAGCCAATTATGTTTTCTTTAAAGAAGATGATTACGATCAACCACAAACGGTGCTTCCGGTACAATCATCCGGTAACCAAACTATCGTAATGCCTGAGTTGCGATTTAAACTTACCGTAATGCGTCACATACATTTTAGTACACAAATCATTCAATCTACTTTATTAGAAAATTCCGGACAGGCATTTCAGTTACCTAAGTTGTTTGTGA
>CAYNKN010000202.1:0-6106 GCA_964397805.1 uncultured Chryseolinea sp.
TATGGGTGGACGCGAAGTTGGTGGGCTGGCCACCTTGTTGGCAGCACATCGTAGTATAGCCAATCAGTTACATCGTGAGCAGGTGGCAACATACTGGGGAGTTAAACAACTATCGGATAAACCCGGACTAACCGCTACACAAATGGTAGAGGCGCTGGAGCGCGATGAACTAAAAGCCCTTTGGATTATATGCACGAATCCGATGGTAAGTTTACCTGATGCCAGACGCGCAGAATCTGCATTACAAAAAGCACGGTTTGTTGTGGTGCAAGATATCTCAACAAAATCGCATACACTTCCCTATGCCGATCTAATTCTTCCCGCTGCTGGTCATGGCGAAAAAGATGGAACCATGACAAACTCCGAAAGACGCATTAGCTATTTAAGTAAAATACTTGACCCCCCTGGAGAAGCACTACCCGATGTAGAAATACTGTGTCGATTTGCAAAAGCTATGGGCTATTCCGGTTTCGACTATTCATCCACCGCTGATATCTACAACGAACATGCAGGTTTAACTAAAGGAACCCACATCGATGTTAGTGGATTAACGCATCAACGACTCATCAACGAAGGTACGTTTCAATGGCCAGTTCCTACTCCCCACCACGAAGGCACAAGTCGAATGTTTACCAACCACACCTTCTTTACATCTTCTACGAAAGCGAAATTTTTTGCGCTCAATCATCCGGCAAATAGCTCTGAGGCAGTAACCAGTCAATATCCACTAATACTTACAACGGGGAGGATACGCGACCAATGGCATACCATGACAAAAACCGGAAAAGTAAGTAGACTCCTTCAACATATCGATAAAACCTTTATAGAAATCCATCCGGTGGATGCCAGCCTACGAAATATTAAAAACGGAGATACGGTAGTAATCAAAAGTAAGTACGGTGATATTCGCGTAGCTGCTAAACTTACAGAAGAAATTAAACAAGGTGTTGTGTTTGTACCCATGCATTGGGGAAAAACTGAAACCACCGATTTAGCGCGGGTTAATAACATCACCAGTATGTTAGTCGATCCCATTTCTAAAGAACCTGATTTCAAGTTCACAGCTGTAGAGGTATCGTTATTTACAAAACCTGTTGAGAAAATTTTAGTGGTTGGTGCCGGTGCAGCTGCCTATCGTTTTTTATGTACTTATCGATCCTTAAACAGTACAGATGAAATCAACGTGATTTCAAAAGAAAAATATCCATTTTATAATAGAGTGTTACTACCCGATTATGTAAGTAATACACTTACGTGGGAAAAACTAGTAAAATTTCAGGCGGGTGAGTTTGAAGCCCTTAATGTATCGATTGAACTCGAGAATGAAATTACATCCATCAATCGAACAGGAAAACTTGTTACCGATCGTTTTGGGAAACATCATGAATTTGATAAACTTATTTTAGCTACCGGCACACGCGCACATATTCCGACAGATGCTCCGGTTAATCTTCCGCATGTTTTTACGATGCGCACCCGTCAAGATGCCGATCGCCTGAAAGAACACATAAAACCGCATGATCATGTATTAATAATTGGTGGTGGTTTGTTGGGTCTGGAGTTGGCGGTTTCGCTTCGTGAACTTAACGTGGCGGTTTCTATACTTCAATTAGGTAGTCGCTTAATGGAACGGCAACTTGATAATTTAGCTGGCGAACTTCTTTTAGAATATGTTGAAGAAAGAGGTATTACGGTTTACATGAATGACCAATTACAACATGTGTATCCGGATGAATTAACCCAGCAACTTGTAGCACAATTTAAAAGTAAAAAAATACTTACGATAGATGCTTTAGTGTATGCTGTGGGTACTCGCCCCAATATTGAATTCGCCCAAGATGCTGGGATAGAGACTGCTCGTGGTATTTTAGTAAACGATCATTTACAATCGAGCGATCCTTCTATTTTTGCTATTGGTGAAATTGCCGAGCACCAAGGAAAAACAATGGGCATAACTGCAGCAGCCGAAAAGCAAGCCGATACACTCGCACATTTTATTCATGGTAATTTACAGGCAGTATATTCTGGAACCGTGCCGATGAATATTTTAAAAATGCACGGTCTTGATCTCTGCTCCATGGGGATACCCGAAGTTCCGCACAACAGCACAGGTTACGATGAGATTCTCTTTATCGATAAGGCTATGCGCTACTATAAAAAATGTATCATTAAAAACGACCGACTAGTTGGGGTCATTTTAATTGGCGACAAAAGTGAGTTTGCTGAATTTAAAACACTGATCGAAAACAAAACAGAACTTTCAGAAAGAAGATTACAATTACTACGCTCGGGTAAAAAAGCAGAACCAATACTAGGAGCCTTACTTTGTTCTTGCAATCAGGTAGGAACCGGAAACTTACTCGCATTAATCAATGAAGGGTGTACCTCAGTAAATGAGTTATGCGAGCGATCGGGAGCGGGATTGGGCTGTGGAAGTTGTAAACCAGAAATCAATAACCTGTTAAAACAAACAAGTATTAAATTGTAGAAGCTTTAAACGAACAACGGGTATAGTGTATGCACGTAGATTACTCCATATACTTAGTTCATATAAGGATACCTTTTCCAAAATTTTGATGAACGAGCAGAAAGTAAAACGAATAACTTCGCAGCACTAATGATACAAAAAACGAACAAGCCAATTTTTAAGGTGCATGCAAGCGCGAACGGCATTCACTATATTGTGTACATTTAGTTCCATAAAAAATTTGAAAAGATAAAACCAAGCAGATAGTTATGCAGCCAACCAAAAAGGGTGAACTAATACGCGCATTTGTTAAAGGTGGATTTCTGTCGCCCGCAGAGTTGGTAAAGATTATGGAGCTATCAAAACAACTGGGTAACAAATACGTATTATTTGGCTCGCGCCAAGACATTATGTTCCCCGTTAAAGGTGCGCAAGAAACCGAATTAGACAACGCCTTTAAGTCTATTCAAATTGAATATGAACTGGCCGGAGAGCAATCAACCTATCAAAATATTGTAAGCTCGTATGTTACGGTTAATCTGGTAGAGACCACACACTGGTTAAAGGAAGATATCTACAATGTTATTATTGATAGCTTCGATTATAAGCCCAAGCTAAAAATTAATCTGGTTGATCCTGCCCAAAGTCTTGTTCCACTTTTTACAGGAGAATTAAATTTTGTCGCTTCCAAAGAAGAAAACTATTGGTACCTCTACATCCGCGATCAGCGAAAAAATAATGTAATTGAATGTTGGCCACGCTTAATTTTTAGTCAGGAGATACCTAAAGTAGCTAAAGAGCTTGAAAAATTGTTCTTAGACTATCAACCGTTTACTGCGGAGGAACTACACCTGACTTTAAAAAACAATTACATCCGTATTCATTCAAAACCTATTACTGAAAAACTAAAGCTTCCTGATTCTGCCTTTCCCTACTATGAAGGGTTAAATGCTATGCTCAATAATCAATACTGGCTTGGACTGTATTGGCGCAACAACCAATATGATATTGACTTTATGCGAGCCGCGTGTAGATTATGCCAGGAAACCAACATTAGTAAAGTACACATTATTCCATGGAAAGCCTTTATTATAAAAGGTATTAAAACCAGCGATCGCTTACGGTGGCAAAAACTGATTGGAAAATTTGGTATAAACGAACGGCACTCAGCCCTGGAGTTAAATTGGCATTTGCCAGTTACCGATAACGATGCACTTGAGCTAAAGCGGTTCTTAGTTCGCGAACTTGATCTACAAGACATTAGCACACATGGGTTAACATTTACCATCAAAACAAATCGAGATATCCTTTACTTTACTTCGATTGTTATAGAGAAAAATATGGATACTTCGTTGTTAAGCGAATTGTATACAATTCATTATGCCAAAGATTTCAATCCAACAAATGCTACTTACTTTACGTACGCGCGGAATGTAAAAAAGGAGCTTATACCCTCGTTACTGATAGAACTCAGTAAACTTTATTTCAGACAATTAAATCCTGAAAAAGAAAAGTCAGCAGACATTCATCATGACAAAGCATCAACTGGTGTTATTACCATTTACCAATGTTTAAATTGTTTAACACGTTATGATATGAAGTATGGCGACCAACATGCAGGCATTGCTTCCGGAGTGCGTTTTGAAGACTTACCCGATACCTACCAATGCCATGTGTGTGGTGGTTCTAAAGAATCGTTTGAACCCTTTCATCCAAAAATTCAAAACACCATGCAGACCAAAGCATTGTAAACAATAACTACGTGCACGAAGTGCCTTACTTATCCGTTGGGTTCCACTTTAAATAAACATTAGCTACAGCAGGATGTACTTCATTTTTGAGCATAGCGACAAATGCTTCATCGGTCATCGCTTCCTGATGTTTTTTCAATGCACTCCATAATTTTATCAATACCTCTTTGCCACCTGCATTGTAAATATCTTTAGAGGAAGCGTGTAGTCTACTTTGATACCATCCATAATTTGCCGGCCCCATACCCAGTGTTACATACAGTTTTTCAAAATCTTCCAGACCGGTGTATTTATAGTTTGCAGTGCCACCACTAATTATCATGTTTGGAAATGTCTCTAATGCAGGTAATAGTTCGGGTTGCTTTTCGGCCACATAGGTATGCAGCATAATGTTTACAAATAATTCGCCCATCCAATGGCGATGCATTTTAAGCCCAGCTTGTGCCGTGTATGAATGTCCCAATTCATGCAGCGCCAGTAAATCAAAGAAAGGCATCATACTATAAGAACCATCAGCCTGACGATAGGCTTTGGTTACTTGCGCAGCCAACGGTGGCAGAAGCTTATCCATGTCAGGCAGAAAGCTGCGCCAAAAATCATTATCTTCTGCAGCAATAGCCAGCCGACTATTATCAATGTTATGCGGAAATCCATATACATCATGTAAGGGCTTTGCGGCAATAGCTTTCCAATGCTGTTGCGCTAATATGTACAATTGTGCCTTAGGAGTAAACCCTATTTCTGCTTGAAAAAACTTCCCAGCATCTTCCATGAATTCGGCAATACTTTTTGCTCTGGCCTCGTAACCCGCACTATAATAAAAAGTTTGTGTGAAACCCGTTAACACTTCGAGTGGAAGTTGGGTAGGTGTTTGGGTTGTATCCTGAGCAAACGAAAAAGAAGTTAGTAATAGATATACAAAGGTGATGTGAAGCAATTTTTCAATCAGCACATATCGGTGAGAACGAGGATAAGTTTTCATAGTCTTTTTTCTTACAAATGTAGGCCGTGCGAATAAGGCCAGCATAGTAAAAAATCGACAACTTAAAAGCGCAAATCTTTTTGCATTCGCAAGGGTGTCTTGCGCAGTTGCTGCTCAATAACAGAAGGATTTACTCCGGCAAAAACTTTAAAATCTTTAATCATGTGCATTTGATCGTAATACCCGGCCTGATATGCAATTTCTATCCAACTGAGGTGTGGAAATGATTCACGCAACCGATACGCTTTTGAGAACTTTAAAATACGTGAATACAGTTTGGGGTTCATCCCTAATCGTTCTTTACACTTTCGCTCAAATTGTTTCATACTCAAGCACGCAAGCGAAGCCGTTTCTTCGATGGTCATATTTCCACTCTGCTCTAATAGTGCGCGCATGGCGGCATCTATAGGTAAGATGGCTTTTACGTTTGTTACCTGCTGTAAAAGAAATTTTTCCACAATACCTTTACCCTCCTCTAACGTAGCAATGTGTTGAAGCTGATCATTGATCGGTTTCATCTCAGCTCCAAAAACATCACTAGCATCTAAACCCAAATCAAATAATTCATGCATGGGCACACCCAACATGCGATACATACCACCGGGAAGAAAATCAACGCGTATAGCTCTTAGCTGCTTGTGTACTTTAACATTAACACGTGAATACTGAGGGCCAATTAATACCGTATGTGCTTGCTCTTCAAAATGCATCTCGCCTACCCGCCCCATAGATACCGGGTTATTACAATAAAATAGTAATGATTGAAAAGGCGTAGGCGGATAAGGTGTTACTACATCGCTAATTCCATCAGGAAGAATGACGTTTACCGTAGAGATATTCAAGACATACTCTTGTAAAGCCACGTGCGGTATGTAAATCTTAACATCCAAGTTTAAAGATAGGTAG
>CAYNKN010000203.1:0-6105 GCA_964397805.1 uncultured Chryseolinea sp.
AGGAAACAGGTTTGCCTGTAACCACCGAGGTGGCGAATGCGGCACACGTTGAAGCTTGCTTGAAAGCCGGAGTAGATATTTTGTGGGTTGGCGCACGCACTACCGTAAATCCATTTTCGGTACAAGAAGTTACTGATGCGTTGAAAGGTGTTGACATACCCGTGATGGTAAAGAATCCCATCAACCCCGATTTAGAATTATGGATTGGTGCATTAGAGCGTTTGAACAAAGCAGGTCTAACGAAATTGGCTGCTATTCACCGTGGATTTTCTTCATTCGAGAAAGGCCCGTTCCGTAACACACCGATGTGGGATCTAGCCATTGAATTAAAAACACGTATTCCGCAGTTAGATATTATTTGCGACCCCAGCCACATTGCTGGTAATCGTGAATTAATTTCATTTGTTTGTCAGAAAGCGTTGGATTTAGACATGACAGGTTTAATGATTGAAAGTCATATTAATCCTGATGCTGCATGGAGTGATGCCAAGCAACAAGTAACACCAGCAAGTTTAGCAAAGATTGTAGATGGGTTGGTGGTTCGTTCAGTTTCTTCGGATAACAAAACATTTAAAGATACACTCAGTATTTTGCGCGAACAGATCGACCAGTTGGATGATGAAATTATGTCGAAGCTTTCGGCCAGGATGAAGATCTCTGAAAAAATTGGCCAGTATAAAAAGGAAAATGGTGTTACTATTTTGCAGGTAAGTCGCTGGGAAGAAATTATTGAAACACGCATTACCTTAGGGAAAGCTATGGGACTGAATGCCGATTTCACAAACGATTTATTAAAACTAATTCACCAGGAGTCAATTCAAATTCAAACTGGTGTTATGAATAAAGTAGAGGCTCGTGTGTAGTTTTCTGTAAAGTAATAAAACGAATATTGTTAAGATGTTAATAACCTTATTCCAGAACTGTATCGACAGATCTGGAATAAGGTTAACTTGTTGTGATGAAGTTCACCACTTCGTCATGCGAGCGACATACTTTTTTGAAGCAAAATGTTTCAATCGAAGCAATCTGAGTTAGACTCTACAAGCTTATAGATCGCTCTTAGCTGTTCGTCATTTGTAATGTCGAACGAAAGATTCTACGGATTTGTAATCCGCTTTTAATCCATTTAGTTTTTCTAAATCTGAGCTATAATAGTTTAATACGAGCGACACTAAAGTCTTTGTCTAAAAAAAACAATATGATTTATTCCGATGATTGAAGCGGATCTGCTTTACTATCCTTCGCCATAAAAATTGTTTGCGATGGATAGGCAAATTCAATCCCTTGTTGTTCGAAGGCTTCAAAGATAGATGTATTTATAGCTTGCTGAATATCGGCATAGTCATTAAACGCAGCACTCTCTACAAAGTAAACAATTTCAAAATTGAGACTAAAATCGCCAAAGGCTAAAAAATGAGCGCGATCGAAAGTTGCTCGTTCTTGTTTTGTAATAATTTCTTTAAGCAGTTCGGGAATCGTCCGGAGTTTATCAGCAGGAGTTTGGTAAATTACTCCAATAGAAAAAACAATTCTCCGCCTGTCCATACGCTTATAATTATGCAAGCGCGATTTTGTTAAATCACTATTCGATAAAATTAGTTGTTCGCCACTTAAACTTTTTAAGCGGGTGGTAGTAACGCCAATATATTCAACCGTTCCTTTTTTATCATCTAAAATAATAAAGTCACCTACTTCAAAGGGTCGATCGAAAAAGATAACGAAGTAATTAAATAAATCGCCTAGAATATTTTGCGCGGCTAAGGCCACAGCAATACCGCCAATACCCAGCCCGGCAATGATAGCAGTAATATCATAGCCCAAGTTATCGGCTAAAACCAGTAAGCCTATACACCAGATAACGATGTTAATAATAAGCATCACTCCACGAACCTGCTTTACTTTCTCTTCACCACCTTCCTGACGCTTAATGTATGACTCTAACATTAGCTGCAGTGTACTGGAGACTAAGCGTATTAGAAAAAATGCTAGCGATACTGAGACAGCAACAATAATAACACGATGAGCTTTAGCAGAAAGTTCGAGATACTGCGTGCCCGTGTACATGACAATGATGTTCATAATAGGCAACCCAAAACGCTCGACACCTTTTACAATTAAGTCATCGGCTTTTGTTTCTGTTTTCTCTGCCCAAATGGTTAATTTTTTTAGTATCGTGCGCCTGAACAAACGTAAGAGCGTAATGCCAATAACAATAATGCCGATAGCTATTAGGTAATCGCGAACTGTATTATCAAAATATTCTTGTTGAAGGAAATTTTCCATGGATTTTATCAATTAAATTTCAGCGACTACAAAGGTAAAAATTTTGAAGCGGGGAGGTAACCTTTGGGTACTATATCAACCGCACAAATTTATTTTTTATTCATGTGATAGAATATTGAAATCATATCCTATCTTCCAGAACATTGTGAGAGTAACCTAAACGTTGTCAACAAATGGATAGTAACGGCATTATCATAGTTTTAATGTTGCTTTTGTTAATTCTGGTATCGCTCAGCATCTTTATTGGGTTTGCTTCCAGGCGTCAATCTAAAGAAGAAAGGTTGGTGCAAGAAAATGAGGAGTTAAAACAAATATTTAGCGATCAGGAAAAAATGTTAGAGGAAGAACGTGAGCGTATTGCGCACGATCTGCACGATGATTTAACGCAATTGCTGGCCGGCACCCGACTGGCATTAGAAAACCTTCGACTGGAACCATCGCTTTCTACGCGAAATAAAAGTTTACTCATTCGTATCGATCACGATTTGCATGCCCTACTAGGACGCGTGCAAGACATTATCTGGAATCTTTCACCACAAAGTCTGGGTGAGAAGGGGTTATCGTATGCCTTGTGGAAAATGTGCGACAACTTAAAAGAACTTCGGGCTTTTCATGTCGAGTTTTTGGAAATGGGAAAAATTCAGCGCTTTTCGCCCGATATTGAACTTACACTTTTCCGAATTGTGCAAGAGATTGTTAATAACACCATACGCCATTCGCTGGCATGGAATATTTATGTGAAGGTGTATTGGACTGAAACGGTATTAAGTATCGAAATAAAAGATGATGGTGTAGGTAAAGGAAAAGCTCCTGTTGAGAAAGTATCTTCGACTGGCCGCGGACTAAAAGGTATTCATAAACGTGCTGGCAGAATTGGCGCAACCGTAATTTTCGATAGCGCTACTAAGGGTGTGTTTACCGTAGTGAACTATCCGTTTAAGAAATAATGATACCATTAAGTACGGCAAAGTTTACTAGTTCTCCGGTGTTTTTCGTGTTGGTCTTTCGCAAAATATCTTTTCGATAACCCTCTACCGTATGTTCGGTAATCATTAATTTTTCGGCAATCGCTCGCGAACTCATACCTTGACATATACACCGTAACACATCAAATTCCCGAGCTGATAGTTTAATGCGTGGCGGATTTTCAATACCCGTAGGGTTAGATTCTAATACCACATTAACTTTTTCATTATAATATTGCCGCCCTTCTAGTACGGTTGTGAGGGCAGTATAAATTTCTTCTTGATGGGTTGTTCTTTTAAAGATGATGCCCGGAACGTTGGCATGCATCAAATTCAAGATCATCGCTTCTTCATCAAATGCAGTAAGCACTACTACACGTGTTGCGAGTTTTGTCTTTTCAATAAAGTTGATAACAGCAAAACCATCGGCAACGGGCATGCGAATATCGAGTAGGGCAATGTCAATAGACTGAGTAGTTAACGTATCCATTGCTTGTTGACCGTTTTCCGCCTCGTATATTTTCTTAACAAAAGGTGTTTTTTCCAGCATGCCGCGTATGCTTTCGCGGATAAACTGGTGATCATCAGCAATAAGTACAGTTATTTTTTTTTTCACGTGATGGAGATTTCCGATGAATTAACAAAGATAAACTAAACGGCAAGGTAAAGAGAATATAAAGCAAGGAACAATACCCGGAATTCCGGGTATAACTTGGGGTAAACTGTTTGCTAAAAGCGGTATACAACTATGTGTTTTTTGTTCAATGGGCTCATGGTGAAATAGAGTTGGTTAAAATTTTTTGATGACTAACGTAACGTGGTTGTGTACTACCTCTTTAACCGCAGTGTTATGAATATTATTTTAGTGAGTTATTTTTTTAAGCTTAGAATTTTTTCAGATAGCATTTTTTACAGCAAGCGTTTGAAATGAATTTAAAACCACATTTTAAAGATGTTGAAACAGGTAAAATAGAATTCACATAGCGTAACCCCAGAATTCCGGGTATTGTGCGATCTTTTTTCTAGAAGTACATTTGAAGAGAATTTTATTTGCAGCAAGTAGTAGGTGATATCCCTGGGCTCCAAATAGGTATAATAACTAGCATAACAACTCATACCGATGAATTAATGCAGTTCACCTACACTTGAATAGACAAATGAAATTTTACCGTTAGCTGTTATTAAATTAAAAAGCCTCTTTTCAGCGAGAGGCTTTTTTTATTTTTCACTTCTGCGATTACACCGATTTTTTAATCTAAGCTGTTGTGAGTTGGAAACGAGCGTTTTTTTCTCGCGCGAAACTTAGTTTCGTGCGCAAAAGAAAATCTTAGTAAGCTTTAGCCATCTCTAACTGGAACTTAGTTTCAGAGCCCTATCTTTGTTGAGGTGTTTTTACCGTTATGAGCGAAAAATACAAAGTCCGCGATCAGGATCGTCCGTACTTCATAACCTTTGCAGTAGAGGGGTGGGTAGATGTTTTTACCTGCCAGCAGTACAAAGACATTCTTCTTGACTCACTCCGTTTCTGCCAACGCGAGAAAGGTCTTATTCTTTATGCCTGGTGCTTAATGACCAACCATGTTCACCTTATTGTCGGCCGTAGAGGAGAAGAAAAAATTGAATCGATTATTCGTGATTTTAAGAAGTATACTTCCGTGCATATTTGCCGAGCCATCGAAAGTAATTCGATTGAAAGCCGCAAGACCTGGATGCTACGTGTTTTCGAGGGCGCAGCATTAAAGAGTAAGAAGCACCAAAAGTATAAATTCTGGCAAAATGAATATCATCCTATTGAGCTGTCGACCAATTCGCTCATGGATCAGAAGTTAGAATACGTGCATGATAATCCTGTAAAGGAAGGTATTGTTGACAGGTCAGAAGATTATCTTTACAGTAGCGCGAGGGATTATACAGGTGTCAACGGGTTGTTGGAAGTTGAGTTTATGTATTGAGCGCAAGGTTTGGAAGTAACTTGCAATAGAAGTTGTTTGATATTATTGATTTTTTTGAGTGCGCACGGAAGTAACTTCCGCGCGAGTTTGGTGTGTTCGAGTGTAACAGCAATTCGCAAACCTAAGGAAAGTGATGTGCCACCAAAATTTCTTTACGGTTTACATTTAAATACTGGTATTGGTTTTCAGGTTTTTAGTGAGAAGGGTGATTTTGCTGCCTTACAATTTCGATATAATCTGGGTAATTATTGGAATAAGGGTGGTACTAAGCTGGGAGGAAATTTTTTTTCTATTGGTTTACTTTTTAGTCTTACAAAATCGAATGACCGATATAAACGTAAAAGTGCACTAAGACAACTGGGAGTTTAGTGTGCATAAAAAATTGATGATCAGAAAAGCGAGTTTAATAATTACAACCTCATTAGTACGGATGTTTTTTCTCTCGCGAAACTTAGAGGCCCCCTTTGGTCTAAGTCTTCTTTTAAAATACAAAAAACTAGTTCAAGTTTTGTGAGTAGGCAAGTGGTTAAGCTACCTTGGACTAGCATGCTCAATCTATTCACCATTAAACTTCCATCCCGATCAGCCACCGGTTTTCTATTCTAACCCCATCAATCAGTTTAGCTGGATCACGAATCATTATTAGATGTAATTTTAATTCACTTTCTAAAGTGCAGCTGCCATCTTTTTTCGATATTATTGCCTGATTTATTTTTGCGATCTACCCTGTTTCTATACAACTAACGTTTACGCCATTTCCGTGAAACGCCCAATACTAAAGCAACCCAATCAATGGATAGTTAGGTTTGACGTACTCCATAGTTCTATACTTTTAAAGGTATTTTAACGTGCATTATCCATCAGCAAATAGATCTATTACCAAAATATTTAATGCTTCTAGCAAA
>CAYNKN010000204.1:0-6094 GCA_964397805.1 uncultured Chryseolinea sp.
CTCGGGTTATCGGTTGTGGCCTTTGGCTTAGTGGTTATGTTCGTTTTTCCCATTATTGGCCGCTGGTTTTTTAAGCGGTTTGACGACAGTATATCGCAATACATTTTTGTGTTAGCGATGGTTTTTCTCGGTGCCTTTTTAGCAGAGGCCGCAGGTATTGAAGCCATTATTGGCGCGTTTCTGGCAGGACTTGCTTTAAACCGTTTAATTCCCCACACCTCCGCACTAATGAACCGTATCGAGTTTGCAGGCAATGCACTCTTTATGCCCTTCATTTCTAATTGGTGTGGGTATGCTAATTGACTATCGCGCTTTCTTTAAAGATCTGGAGACCATAAAAGTAGCCATCGTTATGACCATAATTGCCATGGTTGCCAAATACCTGGCGGCTTGGCTTACTCAAAAAATCTTTGGATTCTCTGTGGATGAGCGAAGACTTATCTTCGGATTAAGCAGCGCGCAAGCAGCAGCTACCTTAGCAGCGGTATTGGTTGGATACAATATTATACTCGGCACGTCTTTAGACGGAGAACCCATTCGGTTACTCAATGAAAGTGTTTTAAACGGAACCATCTTAATGATTTTAGTAACCTGCACAATGGCTTCCTTTATAGCTCAAAAAGGTGCTCAAAATCTGGCTATCATAGAAACATCGGAGAACGACCAAAACGAAAGTGAAAGTGATGAGCGAATTTTAATACCCGTGAACAACCTGGAAACAACGGAGGAACTCATCAACTTAAGTGTTACCATCAAATCAAAAAATAATAAAGATGGTCTCTATGCACTTCATGTTATCGATAAGGAAAATACTAGTGATGCTGCCGATAAACTAGCACACAAAATTTTAGATAAAGCCACTACCACCGCTGCCGCTACCGATAACAATCTGAAAGAATTATTCCGCTACGACCTCAACATTGTAAACGGCATCACGAATGTGGTTAAGGAAAACAAAATCTCCGATCTTATTTTAGGTCTGCATAGTAAAAAGGGAATTTCAGATTCCTTCTTAGGAAATCTAACAGAAGGCATTTTAACAAAATGCAATACCACTACACTCATCTATAAACCAACACAACCACTTTCTACCATTAAGCGCCATTTAATTATAATTCCCGATCGAGCCGAAAAAGAAATTGGTTTTCCGTTTTGGGTTAGCAAAGTCTGGAACATTGCCCGCAACACAGGATCCAAACTAATTTTTTACGCACCCCCACAAACACTAAGCTACATTAAAGACATTAACACAAAGCATCCTATAGAAGCCGAGTTTCATGAGTTTAGCGACTGGAACGATTTTCTGATACTTGCTCGCGATGTTAAGAGTAACGACAATCTGATTATTGTGCTCAGCCGAAAAGAGCGACCGTCTTATCAAAACAACATGACGAAAATTCCTACTTACCTCAATAAGTATTTTCAATCGAACAACTTTATTCTGATCTATCCCATGCAAACGGGAGTTCATGAAAATAACAACGCCAACCTCAAAAATCCTTCAGTGTTAGAGCCTCTCGAAAAGTTAGATGAGATTGGAAAAAACATTGCCAACCTATTGCGCAGAAAATAATTCACTATGTATCACACCCGACTGCACGTGCTTTGTGAACCTGATTACGCTGAAATTTTGATGGCCGAAATTTCAGAGGCAGGTTTTGATACCTTCTTAGAAACCGAAACAGGCTTTGAAGCATACGTAGAATTAGAGAACTACGATAAGGAATACTTACAATCGATAAAAGATAAATACGTTACACAAACATCCATTGTGTTTTATCAAGATCGAATACAGAAAAAAAACTGGAATGAAGAATGGGAGAAAGCCTATGAGCCTATTATTGTAGAAGATACCTGTTTAGTGCGTGCATCGTTTCATACACTACCGAAAACGTATCAATACGAAATAATTATCACCCCTAAAATGTCGTTTGGTACCGGGCATCATCAAACCACATACCTGATGTTAAAAAATCAGTTAACGATGGATCATAGCAATAAGCGTGTGATGGACGCGGGGTGTGGAACGGCTATACTTTCTATTATGGCAGCCAAACTTGGTGCAAAAGAAGTTGAAGCCTTCGACATAGATGAATGGAGTGTTGAAAACGGAAAAGAAAATATTGAGGTAAATGGTTGCACGAATATTCGTCATCAACAAGGTAAATTAAACGAACTTACATTTAGCGGAACGTTTGATATTATTTTGGCTAATATTAATAAAAATGTTCTGTTAGAAGAGTTAGTACTTTATCAACAATACCTCAGCGCCAACGGACTACTTCTGTTAAGTGGTTTTTATACCGAAGATATTCCTGATTTAGTAGCGGCTGCTTTACCTTACGGACTAACAGAAGTACAACACGATAACCGTGAAAACTGGGCTGCACTGCTCTTAAAAAAAAAGGCGTTCTGCTTGTGTCGTTAAAATAAACTAAGGGTTCCTCCTTTTCTAAATTTGGTAAGATCATAAGCGGGCATTTGCCTGCCTGTAAAATTTCGTTTCTTACCAGCTCGATACAACTGATAAATAGCATCTGCGAATACACCCTCGCCATGCATACGTCTCCCAAATTGTGAATCGTTTACGTTACCTCCATGCATCGATGAAATTTGGTTCCAAATTTTTTCAAACCGATCGGGAAAATTTTTTCTTAACCAGTTCTCAAATATAATTCCAATCGATCCATTCAACCTTACTATGGTAATGCCAATAGTTTGTGCTCCGTGATCAGCTGCTGCTTTACTAATTGTTGGTATTTCTGAATCGTTTAGTCCGGGAATGATTGGTGCATTCATTACACCAACAGGTACTCCTGCTTTGGCAAGTGCTTCTACTATCTGGAGCCGTTTGATACCACTGACTGTTCGTGGCTCCATGACTCTTCGTAAAGATTCATCCAGCGTTGTAATAGAAATGTAAACGTGTACTAAATTGTCTTGTGCGAGATCGCGCAGCAAATCCAGATCGCGCAACACCAAACTATTTTTGGTAATCATTCCCACCGGATGACGATAGTTTGCAAACACTTTTAGTATGCTTCGGGTGATTTCTAGTTTACGCTCCACGGGTTGGTAACAATCGGTATTTCCGCTTACACTTATAGGAGCTGCTTGCCAGTTGGGATTAAGAATAAACTTTTCTAATAGCGAAGCTGCATTTTGCTTCACAATAATTTTACTTTCAAAATCAAGGCCTGCACTAAAGCCCCAATACTCGTGTGTGTTGCGCGCATAACAATAAATACACCCGTGCTCGCAGCCTTGATACGGATTGATGGAATACATCATACCCAAGTCTGGGCTGGTAATTTTATTGACTACAGTTTTCGCATCTTCAAAAAAAAGTTGTGTTGTAGGTGCAGTTTGCAACGGTTCGTCTAATCCTTCTATGTGATCCGTTACATACGAGTCCTTTAAGAATTTATTCGCTGATTTAAACTGTGCTCCCCGTCCCTTTATATACTCGTTATCCATGATGCCTCGGTATTAAAACAAGGTAATCATTTTTACCAACGATACGTATACACGCAAACTCACACAGCCGATTTGCTCTTTCTTCCAATCATTAACACGCCCACAAGTATAAGTGCCGTGCCTGCTACTTGAGGCAGATGAATGGGTTCACCTAAAAAAAAGTAGGCTTGAATAATGGTAGATACTGGACCAACACTGCCTACAATGGCAGCATTGCCTGCACCAATTCGGTCTATACCTGCTGAAATTAAATACGAAGGAATTACCGTAGCCAAGATGGCCATTAGAAAACTATACACATATACAGTTAGCGATAAATTAAAAAGTGAGTTACTGTTCATGATTAAAAAATGCATGAGTACACCCGCAGCTGCAAAACTCATGGCATAACTATTAAATTTTGCGGCTCCCACTAAAGGAATTAGTCGACCGCTCCCCACTAAGTACGAGGCGTACGTAATGGCACATAGAAAAATTAAGAAAGCACCTTTATAAAAATCAGCTGTGTGCCCATCTAATTGTATCTCTCCCCAAAAGGCTACTACCAAACCGGCATACGTAATAAGTATAGCTACCCATTGATATGGTCGTATGGAGATTCGAAAGAAAACACTGGATATAAGTAAGACTAATGTGGGATAGATAAATAGTATCAACCGCTCGATACCTGCAGAAATATATTGCATTCCAATAAAATCAAGCAAGCTACTAATGTAATATCCTAAGCACCCAATAAAGGCAACGGCTAACCATTGCTTACCTGTAAACTTGACATTGTTTCGTTTTTGCGAGGCGAAAGTTGCAGACGCAATAAAAAATGGAAGCGAAAACAGCATACGCAATGCAAGTAAAGTAACAGCATCAACGGGCGTATCGCGATAGGCCATTTTTACGAAAATAGCTTTTGATGAAAAGCATATCGATCCTAAAACGCAAAGCAAGATCCCTACTAAAAAATACGATGACGCTTTTTTTGTTTCCATATAATTGTAAAGCCTCTATGCATACACTTATTTTACTACTCAATTTTTTGAAGGGTGTAAGATAGACTAAATTCGGGCTGTCAAGAATGTTTTAAAGGTGTTCGTTTTGTTTTAGAATTGTAATCCGTGCACCCAGTATCTAACCTTAGTTTACATGCCAACCGGTAAGCTCTATTTAATACCAACCATTATTGCCCCTAATTCACAGGATGTCGTTATACCCCTACAGGTAAAAGATGTACTACTCACTATACAACATTTTTTAGCCGAAGATATTCGAACAGCAAGACGCTTCTTAAGTAGTCTTAAACTGTATGAGTCTATCGAGTTGTTACATTTTGAAGTATTAAATAAAGACACCGCATATGCCGATCTGAGTGAATTCTTTACACCCCTATATGAAGGAAAAAACATAGGTGTTATCTCCGAATCGGGTTGTCCGGGAGTTGCTGATCCGGGTGCACTCGCTGTTAAGTATGCACATGACAATTCAATTACGGTTGTTCCCTTAGTGGGTCCTTCATCCATACTATTGGCACTCATGGCTTCCGGACTTAATGGTCAACAATTTGCTTTTCATGGCTACCTGCCAATCGATCAAAAAGAAGCAGCCCTTCGAATTAAAGAACTTGAGCGCGAATCCAAACAAAAAAATCAGACTCAAATTTTTATCGAAACGCCCTATCGAAATAATAACCTATACCAGCTTTTAACCCGAACGCTAAAAGATGATTGCCTGCTTTGTGTAGCCGTGAACATAACCGACAACGAAGAAGAGATCAAAACAAAGCCAATCAGTCAATGGAAATCGGAACCCAAGACATTGCCAAAAGTACCCGTAGTATTTTTGTTTCTGGCTAGCTAATAAACCCATACGGGTAGGCTTTTTCTTTTAGTTAAATCGGTTAAATTTGGCCTTTCAAATTATATCACAGCATATCTTCTAACGACATTATCTATGCCTTACTTATTTACTTCAGAGTCTGTTTCTGAAGGTCATCCCGACAAAGTCTCTGATCAAATTTCTGATGCCCTTATTGACTATTTTTTAGCGTACGATCCAAACTCCAAAGTTGCCTGCGAAACGTTGGTTACCACCGGACAAGTAGTACTTGCTGGTGAGGTGAAGTCAGAAGCTTATTTAGATGTACAGGATATCGCTCGCGAAGTGATTCGTAAAATTGGTTATACCAAGAGCGAATATATGTTTGAAGCGAACTCGTGCGGGATTCTATCAGCCATCCATGAGCAGTCTCCAGACATTAATCAAGGTGTTGAGCGTAGACGTAAAGAAGATCAAGGTGCAGGTGACCAAGGTATGATGTTCGGTTATGCTACAAACGAAACCGATAACTACATGCCTTTGCCTTTAGAGCTTGCTCACTTACTCCTCCGCGAGCTTTCCGTAATTCGCAATGAAGGCAAGGTAATGAAGTACTTGCGTCCCGATGCAAAGTCGCAGGTAACTATTGAGTATGATGATGACAACAAACCTCACCGCATAGATACCATTGTAATTTCTACGCAGCATGATGACTTTGCGGCTGATACCAAAATGTTAAAGACCATTAAGGATGATGTTATTAACATTGTGATACCCCGCATTAAAAAGAAACTACCTAAGCGCGTTCAGA
>CAYNKN010000205.1:0-559 GCA_964397805.1 uncultured Chryseolinea sp.
ATAAAGAGCCAACCATAACGCTATCTGCACCTGCTGCAATCGCCTTTACTAAATCGCCCGAAAACCGTACGCCTCCATCGGCAATAACCTTAACACCAGAGCCTTTAAGGGCTTTGGCCGATTCATAAACAGCTGATAATTGAGGAAGCCCAACGCCCGCAACAATGCGTGTAGTACAAATACTGCCAGGCCCTACGCCTACTTTAACAGCATCTGCCCCTACTTTAGCCAATGCTTTTGCTGCCTCGCCAGTAGCAATATTTCCAACAATTAAATCGAGGGTTGGGTACTTTTTCTTAACCTTTTTTGCGGCTTCCATCACACCTTTTGAGTGACCGTGCGCTGTGTCGATGCTAATTACATCTACTCCAGCTGCTTTAAGCGCATCAATCCTATCAAGAATATCGGGTGTTACACCTACTGCTGCCCCAACACGCAATCGGCCAAATGAATCCTGACAAGAAGTAGGCTTATTTCTTTTCTTTTGAATATCCTTAAAGGTTATCAACCCAATGAGCTTACCCATTTTATTAACAATGGGGAGCTTTTCAATTTTGTA
>CAYNKN010000205.1:569-6062 GCA_964397805.1 uncultured Chryseolinea sp.
ATTTTGTATTTCTTTAATGTGCCTTCTGCTTGCGCTAAAGTAATTCCTTCGGGTGCGGTAACGAGGTTATCCTTCGTCATAATTCGCTCTACAGGGGCATTCATATCTTTTTGAAAACGAAGATCGCGATTAGTAATAATGCCGAGCAGTTTGCCATTATCATCCACTACAGGAATTCCACCGATTTTAAATTCCCGCATTATTTTTTCGGCTTGTGCCACCGTAGAGTTAATACCTAACGTTACCGGATCGAGAATAAGCCCACTCTGCGAACGCTTTACTTTACGCACTTGCTCTGCCTGAAGTTCGATCTTCATGTTTTTATGAATGAAGCCCAAGCCACCTTCCATAGCAACGCTAATGGCTAACTCGGCTTCTGTAACCGTATCCATAGCGGCAGAAACAATCGGAATGTTTAGCTTAATGCCAGACGTTAAATGGGTGGTGGTGTCTGTATCGCGAGGAAGAATCTCAGAATACGCAGGAACAAGAAGCACGTCATCATAGGTAAGTGCTTCAAACAAAAACTTAGCAGGATCCAGTGGCATAGCAAATAATATTAGGAGTGATTATTTGCCGGGCAAAGCTAAACGTTAATTTCATAAATCACTAATCGTTATGCAGGACACAGATCAAATCGGCAGTAAGGTATCATCATTTGTGGAGATTCTGTTGAGCTAACCATTTTGCTCCAATAAAAAATCATTACCCAAACAACATAAATTATACCCAGCACGCTATTTTTGGTACTGATTAACATCACACCAATGGTACGCTCTTTAACAAACTAGTAGTAACACATGAAAAAACTATTTTTTAATCTGCTCTTTATTTTTTTTGCTACTGCTTCTCTCGCCCAAGTACAAACCGGAAAAGCCTCTTTTTATGCCGACAAGTTTGAAGGTGCACCAACGGCCAGTGGAGAAAAATATCGCCATAACAAACTAACCGCTGCACATAAAACACTTCCCTTTGGAACAAAAATAAAGGTTACCAACCTAGCCAATGATTTAAGTGTAGAGGTTGTGGTTAACGACCGCGGCCCCTATGTTGAAGGTCGGGTTCTTGATCTTTCGAAAGCCGCAGCCGAGCAATTAGGATTTCTAAATCAGGGATTAGCCGATGTAAAAATTGAAGTCCTTGATGCGGGTACAGGAAAAGTAAGCGATCCAATCCGTACTATCGATCATGTAACCGTAGACGAAAAAGAGTTTTATGAATTCGAAATTACCCGCCTTAAACCAAAAGGTTTTGGTGTACAAATTGGCACGTATCAGGAGTTAGTAAACCTCATGCGCTTGTCTGACAACCTCAAGAACTCGTATAAAAAGCAAGTTACCGTACAGGTTAAGATTGTTAAAGGCGTAAAGTATTACGGATTAATACTTGGTCAGTTTCCCGCGCGTGCCAAAGCAGAACAATTTCGCGATGAACTAAAACAGAAGTTCCCAGACGCATTTATTGTGGAGTTTAATCGCCTCTAGTAGCATACTCGGTAAGTCATTACCACTAGTGGGTAACAGTTATCTCTAAAGGAAATATGTTAACCCAGATGAATTTCGAAAAATGGAAGTACTTGGATATGTAGCCGCTATATTTATTGGTCTTGTATTGGGCCTGCTTGGAGGTGGCGGTTCCATCTTAACCATTCCTATTCTAGTTTACCTCTTTCGTGTAGATGCTGTATTAGCCTCTGCTTACTCGCTGTTTATTGTTGGTATTACCAGCTTTGTTGGTGCTATTCCTAAGTACAAAGAGCATCTGGTTAACATTCGCATGGGGTTGTTATTTGGTATCCCTTCTATTGTTAGCATCTTCTCTACCCGTAAGTGGATTGTACCTGCCATCCCCGAAATAGTTTGGACTACCGATGACTTCTTACTAACCAAGCGAATTCTTATTCTGGGTATCTTTAGTCTGTTGATGGTGCTGGCTTCTATTTCTATGATAAAGGGAAGGAAAGAAACGCCCAACGAAAATCATCGCTTTAGAACAGTATCAGTAATAGTAGAAGGTACTCTTATTGGGTTTCTTACCGGACTTGTGGGGGCTGGAGGAGGATTTTTAATTATTCCAGCATTGGTGTTTCTTACCGGATTAACCTTTAAAACCGCAGTAGGTACTTCGTTATTTATTATCGCTATTAATTCGCTGGTGGGCTTTTCGGGCGATTTATTTAATTATAAAATGGATTGGTCGTTGCTTTTAAGCCTTTCTACTTTAGCAGTAATCGGAATATTAATTGGTAACAAACTCTCCAGAAAAATACCTGCTAAGCCATTGCGTAAAGCCTTCGGATGGCTAACTCTACTAATGGGATGTTGGATTCTGATTAAAGAAGTACTACTTACCTAATCCCTGGTATTTATTTTTTTCTCAAGAAGTTACGATGATGCTTTCAGCTCGGCTAATGTTATCATCTTGTTTTTTTCTGCATCCCAAAGTTTAAGCTGAAAACAAGAAATAATTTCTTTGGGATTCCATGAAGTAGTGGGTGAAGTACTTAGCTCTGGCAAACCATTTAATGCCTCCATCAAACGATAAAACGGTATTCGCGAGTTAACGTGGTGAACATGATGATATCCAATGTTTGCGGTGAACCATCGCATTACCGGATTCATTACCATGTAGCTTGTCGACATAATGGCGGCATCTACGTAAGTCCAGTCTTCGTTCTCTTGAAATTTTGCCGATGGGAAATTATGCTGACAATAAAACAAATAAGCGCCTGTAGCAAACGCAATAAAGAAAGGAATAAACCAACTTACTAAATAGGTGGCAAAGCCTGCGTAATACCAGATAGCAAATGCCGCAGCAAAGTGAATAGCTAACGCGATAAAGGAATCAACATGCCGTTTGGGACTTTGAATAAATGATTTAAGATTAAGCCAGTATACAAACAACGTAAAGTACCCAAAAATAATGGTTAGCGGATGGCGATTAAGTAGGTAAATCTGTTTCTCTCTTTTGCTCAATCCTAAGTACCGCGCTTTACTAATGGTAGGGTACGAGCCAATTCCAGTAATGGTTAGTTTTGAGTTATTGTTATGATGATGTTCATGCGAACGCACCCATATAGTTTGCGGGGCAAGTAGGTACAGGCCAACAGCTTTCATTAAAATAGATGCAGCGCTAGAGTTCTTTAAAATAGCCCGATGCTGGTAATCGTGGTAAATCACAAACATGCGCACATAAAGTAAACCGCAAATAATACTGCTGGTTATGCGTATACCCCAAGAAACATCCCAAAAGGTAAGGGCTAAAAATAAAGCCGAAAGCAAAAGTGTTACGAGTGTTTCTGTCCAGCTGCGCAGGGTGTTTTCTGCTGTAAATTGTTTACTGGCTAATAGCAATTCTTTGCCAGTTCGTTTATCTGTCATGTATTGGGCTCTCAATGGAAGGCAAAGGTACGAAAACTTAGTTGCCAATTAATTAGGTTGAACACGCTTGTGCTTCCACCTGCGATGCGACCACAGCCAAGGAACAGGATTCTCCAAAATATCCCGTTCTAGTCGTTTCATAAAAGTTGATGATATTTCGTTTTCTGCGGTTTCCGCAGGGTTGGCCACCAGTAACTCTGGTAATACTTCATAATAACCCCGCTTCGGTCGATGCACATGCATGTATACAATTGGATAATTGAATTTAATCGCCAGCTTTTCGGGGCCGGTAAACACCGATGTATCCTGATTCAAAAAAGTCATCCAAAACGGATTAGAGCTGGGTGCAGTCTGATCGGCAATAAAAGCCGTTGCGGTGAGCTGTTTTCGATTAGCTACCATATCGCGCAGTGTCAGATTTACCGGAGTAATGCGGGTACCAAAACGGGTACGCATACCCTTCATCATTTTTTCGAAATACGGGTTTGATAACGGCCTATAAATTACCACCAGTTGAAATTTGGTGTTCAACGTAAAGGCAGGCCCAGCCCACTCCCAGTTTCCGTAATGACCCATAACGATAATAAAACTTTTCTGATCGTTATAAAGTGCCTGTAGCCATGGCGGATTATGAAATGTACAGCGCTTCCGTGTTTCCGCTGCTGACATGGTAAGGGTCTTCAGAGTCTCCAGAATTAAATCGCACAAATAGCGGTAATACGCATTACAAATACCTTCAATTTCTGAAGTGGTCTTCGTTGGAAAGGAGCGTTGAAGATTGGTTTTAACAACACCTTTTCTATAGCCACTAAGCTTTAACAACAAATAAAGCCCATCAGACAAAATATATAATACGCGAAAAGGCAACAGCGCCATCAAGTAAATAAGCGGCAGCGTGAGGTAGTAAAAAACAGCTTGCATAGGTAATTTTATCAAAAGTAAGTTTTTACGGGCAATCGGGCAGTGGCTTCGCAATCGTTTTAAAGTAAAGGCTTTACTGCCTAAACTTTCCACAGGTAAAGTTATTCTTTTAAGCAACCGTTTATTTCAACAAATTTCTGATGTATAATTGAACACTTTTTGAATACTATCGTTAATAATAGCTTTACTATCAAAACCTGTATGAGGCCTATCATTTCCTTTGAGCTCAACAAAAATCTATATGTGCGCGACCCGCAACAATCCGAGTTAGGTCAACGAATAATTCATGCCAGTACGCGCCTCATTGATGAACTCGGGTTTGAACACTTTACCTTTAAAAAGTTAGCTGACGAAATTCAGTCTACAGAAGCTTCTGTATATCGCTATTTTGAAAATAAGCATCGCCTCTTAATTTACTTGATTGATGGGTATTGGACATTACTTGAATACCGCATTGAAAACCTAACCACCAACATCAAAGACCCTACAGAAAAATTGCGCTGCTGTTTAGATGTATTAACCGAAACAAAGAAAAATAATCCTGACGTTAGATTTGCCCAAGAGGAGTCACTGCAACGAATCGCCATTGCCGAATTTGAAAAAACCTATCATACAAAACAGATCGATAGCGACAATGAAGAAGGTCTCTTTATTCCCTATAAATCAGTCTGCAAAAAAATTACCTCATTTGTAAAAGCCATTAATCCAGATTTTCCTTATCCCAATACACTGGTGAGCACCCTGATGCTATCGGTAAATCATCAATCATTTTATGCTGAGCACCTTCCGTCTTTAACGGATATTCGTCATCATGGAAAAAACTCCACCAAACAATTACGCGAATTTCTAGAGAAGCTGGTTTTTAATACGATCAAAAATTAAGGCTACCGCAATGACAAACAATCACATTGTTAGAATTATCCACGAAGCAGCAATAACAAATAAGCAGGACTTCAATGCACTTGACCTGCGGTTTGTGGAAATCAACACCCGGAGTTATGATATTTCTTCGTTTGATGAGTTCAAGCGCGACTTATTAGAAGCTGGGAATAAAATTAAAATGCTTTTCCTGGAGTATACGTTACAGGCAGAAGCCTTTCAGCTCTTTTTACAAAAAGAGAGCGAGCAAATTCTGGTCTTCCAAAAAGAAAACGATACCCTTGTTCCGTTGTTGGTGGGTCGGAAAAAAAAC
>CAYNKN010000206.1:0-6052 GCA_964397805.1 uncultured Chryseolinea sp.
ACTTCGAAGATGCAGCCCGTGTAGTAACTCAACCCTCGCGCCAGTGCGATATCAAACGATACATGATCGTCTGTTTCTCGAAAGTGATGTAACAGATTAATTACTTGCTGTAATTCCTGCAATCCTTTTTGTCCGCTTTCACTACCTTCAAAACGCGAGGCCAGCGTAGCAAGCTTTTGGGAAGTAGAGCCCGTTATGGATAAGGTATCAAAAAGTGTAGTGATACTAGCTTCCGAGAACCCTTTGCCTCGGAGTTCTGCTTTTACTTTTTCTTCGCCAATTTTATCGAGCTTATCGATTGCCACAAATAACGAACTCTCCTTGTCTTTAGCACCTACTGTTTCGGCAATACCATTTAAAATACCACGGTGATTAATCTTGATGGTGTAATCGGTTAGGTTTAACTGCGCAAATACCTGCTTAATCATCAAAATAATTTCGGCCTCGCAAAGCAACGATGAGGTACCAACTACATCGGCATCGCATTGATAAAACTCGCGATACCTTCCTTTTTGCGGCCTATCTGCACGCCACACGGGTTGAATTTGGTAGCGCTTAAAGGGAAAAGTAATTTCGTGCCGATTCATTACCACATAGCGTGCAAAGGGTACGGTAAGGTCGTAACGAAGTCCTTTCTCTGAAATATCCGGTGTAAGTAATTTGGAGTTGCGTGTTTCTAGCGCGGTGGCACTACTATCTTTTAAGAAATCACCGGAATTTAAAATTTTAAAAAGTAGCTGATCACCCTCATCGCCATATTTTCCGGTAAGGGTACTCAGGTTCTCCATGGCCGGTGTTTCCAATTGTTGAAAGCCATAGTGTTGAAATACACTGCGAATAGTATTTAAAATAAACTGCCGTTTCGCCATGGTAGCTGGCCCGAAATCGCGTGTTCCTTTCGGTAATGTGGGTTTTTCCATAGTTGGGGCAAAGCTAACCTTCGTAGTTTAAAGTTCAAGATTTCTGTAAGAATCGCTTCATGCTGGTAAAATCTCTAGTGTAATTTTTGCAAAATCGAAAATCCCGACTACTTTTGCACTCCTTTAAAAGATATGTGACATGGGAGTAACCAGACTTAAAAGAAAAGGCCGCAAAGATAAAGCGAAATCAGCCGTAAGACGCCAAACGCTAAAGAATCAAAACTTCCAACCTGTTGCGAAGTCTGTTGATATCGAAAAAATCAAAGAAGAATTCAAAGCAAAGGCTGCTAAGAAAGCTTAAAAGTATTTTCTTGCTAATATTATTTAGGCCCTGCTCGTCAGGGCTTTTTGTTTTACCCTTGTTGTAAGTAATCCATTTTCCTTTTACTTTCAAGCCTGATCTTGTCAGTAACCGTATGCGTAATTATTATCGGCCTATGTAGGAAGACCGGAAGATGGAAAAGATAAACGCATTGCGCTCGATTCGCCAGATGAACCCCTGAGAAACCAACTAAATAATCACACAATCACTAGTTAGAATTAATACACTATCGCATGCTTCATTTGGTTAATTGGAATGTAAACGGAATTCGCTCGATTATTAAAAAGGATTTTATCAGCGATATTCAATCGATGAATCCCGATGTACTTTGTTTACAAGAAACTAAAGCAGGAGTAGAAGAAGTGAGAACTGCCTTGGCTAATTTACCGGGTTATCATGTATATGTTAACTCATCGAAAGCCCGAAAGGGATATTCCGGAACTGCCATCCTTACTAAAAAAGAACCCTTGCAGGTAACCTACGATATGGGTATTGAAGAGTTTGATCTGGAAGGACGTATTATCACGGCAGAGTATCCTACCTTTTTTCTAACCACGGTATACACACCCAATTCTGGCGAGGGGCTATCGCGATTAGATTTTCGTGAACGGTGGGATCGGGAATTTATGGATTACTTAACCTTACTGGCGCGTAGAAAACCGGTGGTACTGTGTGGTGATTTAAATGTGGCTCACACAGAAATGGATATTGCCCGCCCGAAGGAAAATTACAATAAATCAGCGGGCTTTACACAACGTGAGATTGATGGGTTGCAACGTTTATTAGATTCTGGTTTTACCGATACCTTTAGAAAGCTTCACCCCGATGAAGTAAAATACTCGTATTGGAATTACATGTTTAATGCCCGCTCCCGAAATGTAGGTTGGCGCATCGATTACTTTTTGGTGAGTAACAGTATTATACCGAAAGTAAAAGAAGCCATGATCTACAACGAGCTTTACGGATCTGATCATTGTCCGGTAGGGATTACGCTGGCTTTTTAGCTTAACAAACGTTTTATATTCGCTCAATTACAGCACCTAATTTCTTTAAGCGTTCATCAATGTGTTGGTATCCGCGATCGATCTGATCGATATTCGAAATTTCGCTGGAGCCACTTGCAGACAGTGCGGCAATAAGCAGTGCCACACCTGCACGAATATCGGGCGATGACATCTTGATGCCACGTAATTGTTGTTTCCTGTCGAGCCCAATAACATTGGCGCGGTGCGGATCGCATAAAATAATTTGCGCTCCCATATCAATCAGTTTATCAACAAAGAAAAGTCGGCTTTCAAACATTTTTTGATGGATCAACACGCTGCCTTTGGCTTGAGTTGCTACAACTAAGATAATACTCAACAAATCGGGTGTAAATCCGGGCCATGGTGCATCGGATACAGTAAGAATAGAGCCATCAATAAAGGTTTCTATTTCGTAACGTTCTTGTGCCGGAATGTAAATGTCATCATCGCGAAACTCCAGCTTAATGCCAAGTCGTTTAAATATTTCCGGGATAACCCCCAACATATCGATGCGACAATTTTTAATGGTGATTTCCGATTGTGTCATGGCGGCTAACCCAATAAAACTTCCAATCTCAATCATATCGGGAAGTAAGGTATGCTCGGTTCCACCTAGCGTTTTTACACCTTCGATGGTAAGTAGATTTGAACCAATGCCACTAATTTTTGCGCCCATGCGATTAAGCATAAGGCATAGTTGCTGCAAGTAAGGTTCGCAGGCTGCATTATAAATGGTAGTGGTTCCTTGTGCCAGTACGGCAGCCATCACAATGTTGGCTGTACCCGTTACTGATGCTTCATCCAATAACATGTAACATCCCTTTAATTCAGAGGCATCAATCTGAAACAAATGTTCTGTGGCATCGAAGTTAAATTTGGCACCTAACTTTTGAAATCCCAGAAAGTGAGTATCGAGTCTTCGTCTTCCAATTTTATCGCCACCGGGTTTAGGTAAACTAGCTTTGCCAAAGCGTGCTAGTATGGGGCCAAGTAACATAACCGATCCGCGCAAAGACGCTGCTTTTTTGCGGTAAGCCTCTGTTTCGAGAAAGGCCGTGTTTACCGAAGCGGCTGTGAATCGGTATGATTCCGCCCCGAGCTTTTCAACGACTACACCTAAATCGCCTAGCAGCTCAATGAGTTTATTAACATCTAAAATGTTTGGAACATTGTGGATGGTGATGGGTTCGGGTGATAGTATGGTTGCGCTAAGAATTTGTAAGGCTTCGTTTTTTGCGCCTTGCGGAATAATTTCTCCTGATAATTTTGTTCCGCCTTTAATTTTAAATACACCCATGTTGCCTACACATCCCCGTAAGGGATTTTACTTTTTTGTTTAGTTGACTATTGATCTCTTCTTCTTCGGAAATTACTTCCCTTGTTATTTTTATTGAAGGGACGGTGACCTCCGCCTGAATGGCGTTGATGCCCGCCATTACCTTGAACACGCGCAGGCTTTTTGCGATCCTTGTATAACTTTTCGAAGAGGTTGTCTTCGCGTACCTTGTCGATGGTCATGCTCAAAGCTCCACCCGACATTAATTGAATATCGCGGAGAATAATAGAGTCATCCAGTGGTTCTCTATTCCAATTGCTATAGAAAGTTTTCATTAGCTTACCTAAGTAGATAATGGCATCTTCCCGTTCTTGTGGATCTTCCTTTTTGAGTGCCTCTTTTACCAGCTTCTCGATATTTTTTCCATAATGCCTAAATCGCACATCATTTTTAGGATACTCCATTGTCATGGGTTTCTTAAATAATATTTCGCGATCGGGCACAGGATACGGATTATTGAGATCCAGATTGAAATCAGCAATAATGTACAGATCGTCCCACAGACGTTGCGGGTTATCGGGCTGTTCCTTTATACTGGGTGTTAACTGCTTGATTAATTCAATTAAGGTGTGTGCCAGTTCGGTGCGCTTTTCGATGTCGGGCAGACTTCTAATATACTCTACCAGTTTTTGAACATTGCGGCCGTATTCTTTTAAAATGATATGCGGGCGCTGGGAATTGTATTCTCCGATCATAAGGTTGTGTTGCTTGTAAAATGGGGTAGCGAAAAAGCTGTACGTTGTAATAACTGTATTTTACCCAACTTAGTGATTATGTATCTTAAGTTTGGCAAAGCTAAGCAATAAGGTCTTTTCACCAAAATCGTCAAACTTTATCCGTGCTTTGCGGTCGGCTCCGGTTAAATCCATCTGTTGTACCATGCCAAAGCCGAATTTGGGGTGTTCTACCTTCATACCCTCTTGCAAGCCTGCTGTATCGCTGGGCACAAAATCGGTTGGGGTTTTGTATCCGGAAGCTTTAGGTGGAGGATTTGAGGATAACGTTTTCTTTATACCGCTGACCAATTTTTTGGCGTATTGGCTGGGCGGTGGGGTAGACTCCAGCCCGGCAAACTTTGTACTTACTTTAATAAATGACTGGTCGATATCATCTAAAAAGCGGCTGGGTTCGCAGTTCTTTAATCGGCCAAACCGGTATCGGGTTAAGGCATACGATAAGAATAGTCGCTTTTGGGCACGGGTTATGGCAACATAAAAAAGTCTGCGTTCTTCTTCCAAATCGGCACGACTGCTCAACATCATTTGTGATGGGAAGAGATCTTCTTCCATACCTACTAGGTAAACATATTTAAACTCTAATCCCTTTGCCATGTGTATGGTCATCAGGGTAACCTTATCTGGATCTTTATCTTTGTCTTCGTCCTGACCAGTTACAAGCGATACTTCTTGTAAAAAAGATCCCAGGCTTTTGTCTTCACGTTCGAGATCATCTACAAATTCTTTAATAGCATTTAATAATTCCTGAATGTTTTCATATCGGCTTAAGCCCTCTACGGTTTTGTCTTCGTATAGTTCGCGTAATAAACCTGAGCCTTTAGCAATTTCGAAGGCTGCATCGTAGGCATCTTTATTGGCTACTTCAATACCAAAGCGGCTAATCATGTTTACGAAATCTTCGATAGGTGCTGCTGCACGACCGCTTATAAACGAGCTGGCATGTTGGAGCACTTCCCAAATGGGTATGCTATGATCATTAGCGGCAACAATAATTTTATCGACTGTTGAATCGCCAATACCACGTTTAGGTAAATTAATGATTCTGCGAAAGGAGGCTTCGTCTTGCTGATTAATCGCAAAACGCATGTAGGCCAGTAAGTCCTTAATTTCTTTGCGCTGATAAAAAGATAGTCCCCCAACGATTTTATACTTGATATTCATTCTGCGCAGTGCTTCTTCAATAGCCCGCGACTGACTGTTGGTGCGATACAATATGGCGAAGTCGCTGAACTTCATTTGATGTTGCATCTTTTCCTGAAAAATGGAAGTGGCTACTAACCGACCTTCTTCATTATCAGAAACGGCTTTAATGAGTTCTACTAACGAGCCGTCTTCATTGGCTGTCCATACATTTTTAGGTAGTTGAGCGCGGTTGCGTTTAATCACCGAATTGGCAGCTTCTACAATATTTTGTGTGGAGCGGTAATTTTGTTCGAGCTTAATAATTTTTAACTCCGGGTAATCGCGTTCAAAGTTTAAGATGTTGGTAATATCGGCTCCACGAAAGGCATAAATACTCTGGGCATCATCACCAACAACACAAATGTTTTGTCTTACGGCTGCCAGCTTTCGAATAATAAAATATTGGCAAAGGTTTGTGTCCTGAAACTCATCGACCAATACGTAATGAATGCGGTGTTGATATTTATTAAGTACTTCTAAATGTTCTTTAAAAAGTTTGTCGGTATTAAAAAGTAGATCATCAAAATCCA
>CAYNKN010000207.1:0-6048 GCA_964397805.1 uncultured Chryseolinea sp.
CACTGGATAATGGGCTTTGATAATTCTCTTGGCCGAATAATACGTAGAATGTAATAATCCATGCTAGCTAAGATGGATACATATGTTCTAAAAACTTGAAAAACATACACCTTCGTACGTGGAATCTGAAAAAGCTTTAGACTTGCAAAATTTTATTTTAATTAATCTATGAGACTAATCATTATCCTGGTGTTATTGGCAATCAGCATACCCGAGTTACACGCCCAAAAGAAGAAAAAGGGAACTAGCAAAGAAGTAAAAGAAGAAAAGAAAGAAGTGATTGAAGAGGAAGTAGAGATTAGTATGGATGTGGAGTACGATAGAGATATTGTTGTTGAGGTGGTTGAAGACTCAAGGTCTTATTACAACAATTCAAAACTTCGTAATCTGCGAAACGAAAATGGCTCCTATTATTTGTATAACACCTATTCAAACAAAGATGTAGCGGTGGTGTATCAAGGTAACGATTATGGCAACCGCAGGTATGCGCTGCTTAAAGTTTCAACAGAACAGTTGGTAACACCTTTTATATTTGAAAATCTATCACCACACTTCGGTGAGTCAGAATTTGCTACGGTAAGTCTTAATGGTAAGTATGGAACGATCAATAGCAAAGGGCAAATTGTTATTCCTTGTTTATACGAACGTTTTTTCAATTTCTCAATCGATGATCAAATCTATTTTGTGGCTTCGCAAAATGGTTTCTTTGGTGTGATCAATAGTGTTAACGAAGTTATTATTCCTTTCCAGTACAAGAATTTATCAAAAATCTACAATCTGAATCCGTACCTGTTAGCCAAAAATGATACGAAGTTTGGTGTTATTGATCCCGTTTCAAAAAATGTGAAAATTCCTTTTTTATACGATGAGATTGAAGCATTTGGCAGCAGTTTATTACGTGTTAAAAAGGATAATCTCTACACGTTTATTGATGCAAACGGAAAACAGATTTTATCCAAATGGTATTCAAGTTTATATTATCATGATAATAGCGTGATGATAGCACGATTGAATAATAAAGAAGGAGTAATTGATTTAAAGGAGGTTGTTCAGGTACCCTTTGAGTATGATAAAATTGAACGATCTTATTCAGAAGAAGTAGCAGCCTATATTGTTCAAAAGAATGGAAAGTATGGTATGGTGCGTATTGATGGCACCGTAATTATACCAGTGTTGTATGATAATTTAAGAACGTTTGGACTTAACTCTATGCTGTTCGTTACGTTGGGCGGGAAGCACGGTTTAATTAGTAAAAGCGGTGCGGTGATGCTCCCGATTGAATATGAACAAGTGGAACGTTCGGAGCGAAATATTTTGGTGAGAAAAAATAATAAAACAAGCTTGCTTAATAAAGATCTTCAATCAATTTTTCCTTCGCAGTTCGAAGATATTCAGCAAATTTATTTAGAGGGTAGTTATAATGCTAATTACTTTATTGCTACCAAAAATAGTAAAAAGGGTATTTTAGATTTGACTGGAAATACAGTTGTCGATTTTGTGTATGATGACTTTGTGCCCAATAACACCGGATATCGCCCTACCTATAAGCAACCTTTGGTAGCGATTAAAAATAACAAACAGGGTATGATCGATTTGGCGAATAAAGTAATTATTCCGTTCGAATACGATTATGTGCAATCATTGAATTCATTTCTAGCTATCGTGGGTAAAATGGGAAAATTTGGTGTGATGGATATCTATAACCAAACCGTTATGCCACTGCCCATGGAGTATACATTTATTACGCATAAGCCCGGTAGCGATTTGGTTGCTTACAAAAATGAGTTTAAGCGTTTTCATGTTAATGGGAGTAAAATAACGTCTGCTCAATAAAAAGCTTAGCAAAAAAAAGCACCCTTGAATTTTTCAAGGGTGCTTTTTTAATTGTGCTACTAAATTAAACCGCATCGGAGAGACTGCTAAATGTAAAGTCTCTTATTTTCATATAAGGTATTAACGAGCTACCTCCAAAACCACTTACGCGTTCTTGCTTGCCCAGTGTTTCCAGATTATTCAACATAATAATCGGGCTTTCATTAAAACGGAAATTTTTTACCGGATGTTTAATTTTTCCGTTTTCGATAAAGAAAGTTCCATCTCGAGTAAGCCCGGTGTACAATAAGGTTTGTGGATCAACTGCACGGATGTACCAGAACCGTGTTACTAAAATACCGCGCTTGGTATCTTTAATCATATCAGTAAGCGATGCATTTCCTCCTTGCATAATTCGGTTTCCAAAGAAGGGTACAGGCTCCACATTTTTCTGTGATGCCCAGTAACGATCGTACACTAAATTCTTTACAACACCGCCACTAATGATATCCATTTTCTTGCGTGCTAAACCACCATTTGCCCAAGGAGCAGCGGGTACTTCATCATTCCAAGGATCGGTATAAATGTTTACGCGTTCATCTACAATTTTTTCGCCTACTTTGGTGCCACCACCTTTTTTCGACATGAAGCTTCGGCCTTCGTCTGCTTGGCGTGCATTTAAGCTTCCAAAGATCAGGTTGATTAAATCACCAGCGGCATTGGGTTCTAAAATAACCGTATACTTTCCGGGTTCAATAGCCTTCGCGTTGCGCGACTGCAGGGCTTTATCAATAGCTACTTTAGAAGCTTCTGACGTATTGAGTTTACTTACGTCATTGAAATTACGCGATACCCATCCGGAACCTGTACCATCATTGGTGCGCATGGTTACGGTGAAGTCTACACTAGTAGATTTGTTGTAAGCGTACAAACCTTTACTGTTTATTAAGGCATTAAAGCCTCTGTTATCTTCCAGAAATCCGGCAGCGGTTATATCTTTTGAACTGGCAGGGTTAATGCTATTCGCTGCTGCCTGCGCACGAAAATCGGGAGAGATTTTGGCCGTAGCTTCTGAAAAAGTTTTAGAATCACCTCCATAGGTTTGAGGGCCTAGCGGTTCAACAAATTCTGGATTTTCCGGTGCGAGTTGCGCCAATTCTTCGGATCGCTTCACTACTTTCTGCAGCGAGGCATCATCAAATTCGTTAATGGTAGCTGCACCAGATTTTTTACCAAAGTATGATTGAATGCCGAGACTCACATTGCTGTCTTCACCAGCGGTAGAGACACTATTACGTGCATAGCGGATGTTACCACCTTCATTACCGCTTAGGGTAACTTCGCAGCCATCGGCTTTCGAAAAGCCTACTACTTTTTCAAGTATTGTTTTAGCTTCTTCTTTTGAGAGTATTGCCATGTTTAGTTCGATTTAAAGATTATCAATTGATTAAAGTGTTCGGCCAGTGTTAATAACACTCACTCCGTTAAAGCGAGCAGTAGCCGAACCGTGGGAAACTGCATTTGATTGACTAGGCTGTCCTTTTCCATCGTTAAAAGCTCCGTTCAATCGGTAGTCGCGTTCATCGCATACTTGTGCACAGGCATTCCAAAATTCTTGTGTGTTCGATTGATAGGCAACATCTTTCAGCATGCCCGCTATTTTTCCGTTTTTGATTTCAAAAAACAATACACCGCCAAATTGAAAGTTATACCGTTGCTGATCGATAGAGAACGAGCCATCCTTAACAATGTAAATTCCTTTTTCTACACCCGCGATCATTTGGTCTGGTGTGAGGCGCTCTTTGCCCGGCTGTAGCGATACGTTAGGCATGCGTTGAAATTGTACATCGCTCCAACTCTGTGAGTAACAACAACCGTGAGACTCTTTATGTCCAAGCATACTGGCTTGATCGCGTATGGCTTGATAGTCTACCAGAATACCATCTTTAATAATTGGCCATTCTTTACATTTCACACCTTCATCGTCATAGCCAACAGCACCCAGCGAACCGACTTGTGTTTTGTCGGCCATAATATTTACGTTCGAGTTTCCAAAGTTGAATTTTTTGCTTTGCCACTTATCCATTGTGAGGAAACTAGTGCCTGCATAGTTCGCTTCATACCCTAGTACGCGGTCTAGTTCAGTAGGGTGCCCCACAGATTCATGAATGGTTAACCATAAGTGTGATGGTTCTAATACTAAATCATACTTACCGGGCTCAACCGATTTAGCAGCAATCATTTCTTTTGCTTGCTCGGCAGCCATGGTTGCATCTTCAATAATGTCATATGATTTATTATACAGAATGATACCACCGGGTCCTTGTATTTTATCGGATGCTTTTGCGTCTAGGTATTCATAGCCCATACCAACGGGGGCGCTAAATGCCGTTCTGTTTTTAAATTGACCGGATTGACGATCGATCATGGTAACACTAAAGTTGGGCCATGTGCGGTGAACATCCTGATCGATGTACGATCCATCAGAAGAAGCAAAGTATTTTTGTTCATTCACTAAAAACATAATACTATTTACAAAGCTGGCGCCTTTCTCCATGGCTTTGGCATTTGCATTGAGCAGTAACTCTACTTTTTCTTTTATTGGAACTTCAAAGCCATTTTTTTGAATAGGTGTTTTCCAACTCACCTCTCCGTACGAAGGTGTGGGTACTAGCTTAACAGGTTCTTTTTGAAATTTTGAATTTGCTTTGGCAATGGCCACTGCTTTTTCGCTTATTTTTTTTATACCATCGGCCGTTACATGATTACTTGCCGCAAAGCCCCATGTGCCGTTTACAATAACGCGAATGCCGACACCAAACGATTCAGTGTTTGCTACATTCTGAACTTTTTGTTCGCGGGTAGTAACAAATTGATTGAGGTAGCGCCCGATGCGAACATCGGTATAAGTAGCACCCAACGACTTGGTGATGTTAAGGGCTACATCGGCTAATTGTTTTTTCTGGGCTACGTCCATAAACGGCTCCAGCATACGAGCTGGATCTATGCTCTGGCTAAACGCTCCTAATGGAAGCATCATAGCACCTGCACCAATACCGGCTGCGTGTAGAAAGTCTCTTCTTTTCATCGGTTAATATTTTTTTGTTTTAGGTCAGATGGAATTCGCATTTTGAGACTAGCCCCTTGTAGAAGGTACGGGTATTAACATCCCGTTAGGTATAGTCTGGTTTATGCTCATTTCCATGTGTTAATAAAATTTTATATGAATAGTAAGTGCAATAGTTACAGTGTACGACCAGTATTAATTACGTTAACACTATTAAAGCGTGCTGTCGAACTTCCATGCGATACGGCACTTACTTGCGAAGGCTGACCTTTGCCATCGAAGAATGAACCAAACATACGGTAATCGCGCGCATCGCAAATTTTTACACAGCTGTTCCAGAACTCTTGTGTGTTGGATTGATAGGCTACATCATTGAGCATACCTACTACAGCACCATTTTTAATTTCATAAAAAACAGTACCACCAAATTGAAAATTGTAACGTTGTTGATCGATGGAGTAGGAGCCACGCCCGGCAATGTAAATTCCTTTTTCAACATCTTTGATCATTTCATCGATGCTGTAAGGATCTTTTCCGGGTTTTAGTGAAACATTCGGCATGCGCTGAAATTGTACATCGCTCCAACTTTGCGAGTAACAGCAACCATGCGATTCGGATTGACCGATGATGTGTGCCTGGTCGCGTATCGCTTGGTAATCTACCA
The DNA here is from genome assembly GCA_964397805.1 of uncultured Chryseolinea sp. Taxonomy (GTDB): domain Bacteria; phylum Bacteroidota; class Bacteroidia; order Cytophagales; family Cyclobacteriaceae; genus Chryseolinea. The sequence goes on from CAYNKN010000207.1 coordinate 5,544, forward strand.
GAATTCCATCTTTTATAAGTGGCCATTCTTTGCATTTCACGCCTTCATCATCATACCCTACTGCGCCCAGCGAACCCGGTTGTGTTTTATCGGCTACAATGTTTACGATGTTGCTTCCATAATTAAAATTACCTGCCTTTAACTTATCCAAGGTAGCGAAACTTGTTCCGGCATAATTGGCTTCGTAGCCCAACACACGGTCAAGTTCTAACGGATGGCCTACTGATTCATGAATAGTAAGACCAAGGTGGTTAGGTTCTAATACTAAATCATATTTACCCGGATCGACTGATTTAGCCGAGATCATTTCTTTGGCTTGCTTGGCCGCGAGTGTGGCATCTTCTATAATGTCGTAGCTGTTTCTGTAAAGTATAATATCACCAGCTCCTTTTATTTTGTCTTCGGTTTTTGGAACGAGGTATTCATACCCCATGCCCATCGGTGCACTTAATGCATCGCGTGTTTTAAATTTACCGGAGGCACGATCGATAACAGATACCGTAAA
>CAYNKN010000208.1:0-331 GCA_964397805.1 uncultured Chryseolinea sp.
CATAGAATAAATCGCGTGCACGCATTTCTTCTTTACCGTGATTTTTCTTGAGATCCAAAAATTCAAATACATCAGCATGCCACGGTTCTAAGTATATCGCAAAGCTGCCTTTGCGTTTCCCACCACCTTGGTCAACATACCGAGCTGTCATATCGAAGTTGCGCAGCATCGGTACAATACCATTTGATGCACCACCAGTACCTTTAATGTAAGAGCCTTTCGCACGTACGTTGTGAATGCTCAGACCAATACCACCGGCTGATTGAGAAATTTTTGCACACTGTTTTAGCGTATCATAAATTCCATCAATGCTATCATCCTTCATGGTTAA
>CAYNKN010000208.1:341-4750 GCA_964397805.1 uncultured Chryseolinea sp.
AGCAAGAAGATAATTGTGGTTTAGGTGTTCCGGCATTAAATAATGTTGGGGTAGCATGCGTAAACCATTTTTCTGAAAGCAGATTATAGGTTTCTATCGCTGCTGGAATATCTGAACCATGAATACCTACGGCTACACGCATTAATAAATGCTGTGGACGTTCAACGGTTTTTCCACCGACTTTCATCAGGTAGGAGCGCTCTAACGTTCTAAATCCGAAGTAATCATATCCGAAATCACGATCGTATAGTATAGCAGCATCAAGCTCGGCTGCATTTTCTTTAATAACCTTCCAGGTTTCCTTAGAAATTAGTGGAGCATTTTGACCAGTCTTCGAATCCACATACGTGTAAAGTCGCTTCATCGTATTCGAGAACGACTTGCTCGTAGTTTTGTGGAGGTTAGAAACGGCAATGCGTGCTGCAAGCTTGGCAAAGTCAGGATGTTTAGTTGTTAATGAAGCAGCAATCTCTGCGGCTAAATTATCTAACTCCTGCGTAGACACACCATCATATAGGCCATTGATCACTTTCATGGCCACTTCTACAGGGTTAACGAACTTCGGATCTAATCCGTAACAGAGTTTTTCAATTCGCGCGGTGATTTTGTCAAACTTAACCGATTCTCTGTGTCCGTCACGTTTTAATACAAGCATCTGTGGGAAGTAAAATTGGGTTGTTGGAAATAAGTTTAAAAAGTGATTGAATGTAATTAAAAATCTTCGTTAAGAGAAAACTTCGGAGCAGTTTCTTTCTCTGTACTTTTCATTACACCTGCTTTCTGATATTCAGCCACTCGTTTCTCGAAGAAATTGGTTTTACCACGCAACGAAATCATATCCATGAAGTCGAAGGGATTGGTTGTGTTGTAAATCTTCTTTCCGATGAGTTCATTTAATAAGCGATCGGCAACAAACTCGATGTACTGACGCATTTGCTCTGCGTTCATACCAATAAGATTTACCGGAATAGCATCAGTAACGAATTCTTTTTCAATCTCTACTGCATCTTTAATTATATCGATAATAGTTTGTTCTGGGAGTTTACCCACAACGTGTTGGGTGTACAGATGACATGCAAAATCACAATGCAAACCTTCATCGCGAGAAATCAATTCGTTGGAGAAACTTAAGCCGGGCATCAGTCCGCGTTTCTTTAACCAAAAGATAGAACAGAATGATCCGGAAAAGAAAATACCTTCTACGGCTGCAAAGGCAATAAGTCTTTCTTGAAAATTTCCTTGGTCAATCCACCGAAGTGCCCAGTCAGCTTTTTTCTTCACGCAATCCATGGTTTCAACCGCATGAAAAAGTTTATCTTTCTCTTGTGGATTTTTAACATACGTATCGATTAACAACGAGTACGTCTCTGAGTGAATGTTTTCAATCGCAATTTGAAATCCATAAAAGAATTTTGCTTCGGTGTATTGTACTTCAGACACAAAATGCTCCGCCAGGTTTTCGTTTACAATACCATCGCTGGCTGCAAAGAACGCAAGCACATGTGTTATAAAATGACGCTCACCATCATTGAGATTTTCCCAATCGCTTAAGTCTTGGCTAAGATCAATTTCCTCGGCTGTCCAAAAACTTGCCTCTGCCTGTTTATAAAATCTCCAGATATCGTGGTGTTTGATGGGAAAAAGAACAAAGCGGTCTTTATTCTCTTTTAAAATTGGCTCTTCGTTTACCTGGCTCATTGGTAATGGGTTTTGAGGGTTTATAAAATATATTTACGGGCTGCTAGCTTTGCTAACGCCTGTTCACTTTTCGATAAAATCTTGGTTGCTTGGATTAAGGTAGTTGAATTACTTCCTCTGCTCAGCGTCAAGTCTACAAAAGAAACAGAATGCTTTTACAAATCAAAACAGCTTTTTTGAGCTAAATTCAACGATTGTGGAAAACGTGTTGATGATTTGTGGATAGTTAAGTTCCTGTAAAATAGTCTATTAATGCATTGTAGTTACCTCTTTCATGAAGTGATAAAGTCGTTAAAAAATTCAAAAAATATTTTTTCTTTTTTGAGGGAGTCAATCCTTCAAAATAATCAAATGCTACCCATCGAATTCTGGAATCTTTTTTTACCTTTGCAATCCAATTTTAAAAAGCTATGTACGCAATTGTAGACATTGCCGGTAAACAGTTCAAAGTGGCTAAAGATCAATATATCTATGCCCCCAAATTAGCAGGTGAAGCAGGCGAAGCAGTAAGCTTCGATCAGGTTCTCTTGGTTGATAATGGTGGAAACATAGAAATTGGCGCCCCTACTGTTAATGGCGCGAAGGTATCAGGAACGATATTGGAGCATGTAAAAGGCGATAAAGTTATTGTCTTCAAAAAGAAAAGAAGAAAAGGCTATGCTGTGAAAAACGGCCATCGCCAACAGTACACAAAAGTACAGATTGAAAGTATTGGTTAACCCTTAAAAGATTTTCATCCATGGCACATAAGAAAGGTGAAGGTAAAGTAAAGAACGGCCGCGAATCGGAAAGTAAACGATTAGGGGTTAAGATATTTGGTGGCCAAAAGGCTATTGCTGGTAACATTATTGTCCGTCAGCGTGGCACAAGGCATCATCCTGGTAAAAATGTTGGGTTGGGTAGAGATCATACCTTATTTGCCCTCGCTAACGGTGTGGTTGTATTCAAAAAAGGTAGAGCTAACAAATCGTTTGTATCTGTAGAACCCATAGCAGAGGCTTAGACCTTGAAATAATTTTTAAAAAGCCGATGTGTCAAAACCACATCGGCTTTTTTTGTTTCGTATTAGGTAGACTTACTTAGTTGCACGAACTAATTTTACGCGAAAGGCGAACTTAATACACACCATTTCTTACAAATAAATATTTAGTTTTCATCTTTGAGCATGCAGTTAAAAAACGATCTTTTTTTACGCGCGGCCAATTCACACTTGGTTGAGCGTACGCCAATTTGGCTGATGCGCCAGGCAGGAAGAATTTTGCCTGAATATCGAAAAGTACGCGAGTCGGCTGGCGATTTTAAAACTCTTGTAAAAACACCGGCCTTGGCTGCCGAAGTAACACTGCAACCAGTCGATATTCTTGGCGTAGATGCCGCCATTATATTTTCGGATATCCTGGTAATACCCGAGGCAATGGGTCTTAATTATGAGATGGAGGAGAGTAGAGGGCCTGTTTTTCCGAAACGTATTCAAACGATCAGCGACTTGAAAGAACTTCAAATTGCTGCCGGAGATGAGCTTGCGTATGTGCTTGACGCGATTAAAATTGTAAAGCGGGCGTTAAATGGCCGTGTTCCATTGATTGGTTTTGCTGGAGCTCCTTGGACAATTTTTGCATACATGGTTGAGGGCGGGGGAAGTAAGACGTTCAGTCATGCTAAGAAGATCCTATATACTCAACCTGCTTTTGCGCATCAGTTATTGGAGATGATTACGCAAAGTACCATTCACTATTTAAAAGCGCAGGTTTCTGCTGGTGCTGATCTTATACAAATTTTTGACTCCTGGGCAGGCATACTAAGTCCCGATCAATATGCTGAATTTTCGTTGCCTTACATTTCAAGGATTTGTGATGCCATTCATGAAGTTCCGAAAACGGTTTTTGCTAAAGGTGCTTTCTTTGCACGTCCTGCACTTAATACAATTAACTGTCAGGTGGTTGGATTAGATTGGAATATGGATATTACCGAATCTCGACAGCTAATACCAGATAAGGTTTTGCAGGGCAATCTTGACCCTTGTGCTCTTTATGGCACGTTTGATGATATAAAACGAGAGACAAAAAAAATGTTAGAAGGTTTCGGCTCTCAAAAACATATTGCCAATCTGGGGCATGGACTGTACCCCGACACAGAAGTAGATAAGGTTAAGTGTTTCATAGAAACCGTAAAAGAATATAGTACCAACATGCGTGATTAGAATACTAGCGATATGGATACTTTCACTCAGCGGCATGAGCTTATCTGTAGCGCAATCGACTAGTGAACTTTTATCAGCAGAAGAGATATTAGTACTTGTTCCTAAAACAATTAAAGGGTTTCGCGAAGAAGACTCTAAAAGCACCAAAACAAGGGTAGGTTCAATTACCTATACGATGTGCCAACGAAATTTTGCCTCTGGCAACCGCACGGTGCAAATTCTTTTATTCGACTACAAAGAAGCTCCTATTATGTACCACCAGGCGATGCGTAAGTGGAGCGTGCAGCCCGTTGTTGAAACTGATTCGCTTACCTTGAAACCTATTAAGCATGCTGAGCACGGGGGATGGATAATGTATAGCTCCTCTAACCGAATATCCCAAGTATTTATGGGCGTAAAAGAGAGATACTATATTATGATAACCGGAAATAAAGTAGACCCCGACTTGCTTGAACTTGTGTTAATGAGTTTTGATTTTGAAAAATTTCCAAATTGAAGTAGTTATTCCTGA
>CAYNKN010000208.1:4760-6045 GCA_964397805.1 uncultured Chryseolinea sp.
CTGAAGCAACTTTAACAAAGTAGATAACCTACTCTTTAAGTTTCTCCGATCAATAATGCAATCCAAAAATCCATGTTCAAGCACAAACTCGGCACTTTGAAATCCCTTCGGAAGATCTTTGCCTATCGTTTCGCGAATTACGCGAGGCCCGGCAAAACCAATTAGTGATCCGGGCTCTGCAATATTAAAGTCGCCTAGCATGGCGTAAGAAGCCGTTACACCACCGGTAGTGGGATCGGTTAATAAAGAGATGTATGGAATTTTTGCCTCATCGAGAAGCGCAATTTTAGCAGAGGTTTTTGCCATTTGCATGAGCGATAAACCAGCCTCCATCATGCGTGCACCACCTGAACGGGAGATCATTAAGAATGGCTTTTTGGTTTTGAGACTGTGATCCATCGCGCGGGCAATTTTTTCGCCTACTACAGAACCCATCGATCCGCCAATAAACGTAAAGTCCATACAGGCAATGGTAATATCCAGCCCATTCATTTTGCCATAGGCAGTGCGTACGGCATCTTTTAGCTGTGATTTTTCCTGCGTTTCTTTTATGCGTTTAGGATATGCTTTAGTGTCCTTAAACTTTAATGGATCGGCAGATTCCATATCTGCATCAAGCTCTTTCAGGGTGTTGATATCAAAAAGAATTTCAAAATATTCTTCCGATCCAATGCGTACATGGTAGTCTTCATCAGGCACTACATAGGCATTATTTCTAAGCTCACGGGTATGAACAATTTTTCCGGCTGGCGATTTAAACCATAACCCATCCGGTACCTCGCGCTTAGATTCTGTGGGGGTTAGAATTCCTTTATCGCTGCGTTGAAACCAAGACATAATAATTTTCTTTTATGAGGAACAGACCAGCAAACCTTGTGAGGTTTTGGTCAAGAGGTGACAAAGTTATTAATTATTTAATACTAAGCTAATCCGGTAAAATTGCTGTTTTTGAATCGAATTTAATCGAAATGCGCATCTTGCTAAAACAAAAAGCCACCCTAAAAGGATGGCTTTTTATAATGTTTAATAGCGTGTTAAATTTTCTCTTTAATACGAGCAGCTTTACCTTGTTTACCTTTGAGGTAGTATAATTTAGCTCTACGCACTTTACCTTGTTTTAAAATCTCAATCTTATCGATAGATGGAGATAAGAGTGGGAAGATACGCTCAACACCAACTCCGTTAGAAACTTTACGAACAGTAAAACTTTCGCCATTGGTGCCGGCACCTCTGCGTTGTATTACCGTACCTTGGAATTGCTGAACGCGTTCCTTAGTACCTTCTT
>CAYNKN010000209.1:0-5966 GCA_964397805.1 uncultured Chryseolinea sp.
TGAAGGTTCAGGGGCGAATATTGGTAGAAAATTTTTAGTCGATTATTTGCGCGAAGAAATGCCCGAGTCTTTGCGGAAACAATTTCACCAACGCTTTCCATTAACACGCGAAGAATTTTTAGAGAAGGTATATCAGCAAGAACGCCCCAGTGCTTTTTTAGCCAGCTTCATGCGGTTTATTTTTCAACATCTAAAGGAACCTTACTGCTATGCATTAGTGTATACTAGTTTTGCTGAATTTTATGTTAATAATGTGATGAAGTACCCGAACTATCAAAACTTAAAGGTTCACTTTACCGGATCGATCGCTTTTTACTTCAGCGACATTTTGCGCCAAGTAGCAAACGATAAAGGAGTAACTGTAAAAAATATTTTAGAAGGCCCCATTGCAGGGCTTACGTTGTTTCACCAACAAGATGTTAAGTAAGTGAGCACAACAGAATCAACTTCGCATTATAATGATCTGGAAAATTCCAGTATCCACGATTTATTGGCAAATATTAATCGGGAAGACAAAACTGTTCCGCTTGCTATTGAAAAAGTAATTCCGACTATTGAAAAATTGGTGGCTGCAATTGTAGTTGCTATGGAGCAGGGCGGTAGATTATTTTATATTGGTGCAGGTACAAGCGGTAGGCTGGGCGTTGTAGATGCCTCCGAGATACCACCTACCTATGGTATGCCGCAGGGAAAGGTAATTGGTATTATTGCTGGTGGCGATACGGCTATTCGGCAAGCGGTAGAGAATGCAGAAGATGATGACGCACAAGCTTGGAAAGATTTATCAGCCTTTAGTATTACTAAGCACGATGTTGTAATTGGTATTGCCGCTTCAGGGAGAACGCCTTATGTAATTGGTGGTTTACGCGATGCACGTGCCAGCGGACTGGTTACGGGTTGCATTGTTTGCAATGCCGGAAGCAGTGTGGCTCAACAGGCCGACTATCCGATAGAAGTAGTTGTAGGACCTGAGTTTGTTACAGGGAGTACCCGAATGAAAGCAGGCACAGCACAAAAACTTGTGTTGAATATGATTAGCACAACGGTAATGATTAAACTAGGCCGGGTAAAGGGAAATAAAATGGTAGATATGCAACTTACCAATCATAAGTTAGTAGACCGTGGTGTGAAAATGATCATGGAAGCGTTGGATGTCCCTTCTATAGAAGCAACACGCTTATTGCGCGAGTATGGCACGGTAAGAAAAGCCATTGATAGTCGGATAGGCCATGCATGAAATTGCACCTTACTATAATTGGTTACCCCATTACGATTCGGCTACTGACGAACGCTCACCCTTTTTTGGAAAAGAATATAATTATGATGTGTACTCAGAAACCATTTATGGGTATTACATCGATCCGGCATGGGATAACATGGGTTCGGAAACACTTTTTGTGAAAATTCTCTTTACCGATTACGATAAGCGCTATACCATTATTGAGTGCTTGGGCGAATGGAATGATGCTATCAATAATGATGTAATGGTCTTGAAGAGAAATGTGGTAGAGGTTTTAGTGCAAGAAGGAATCAATAAATTTATTTTGATTGGAGAAAATATCTTTAATTTTCATGGATCAGACGATAGCTATTACGAGGAGTGGTTTGACGAAGTAGAGGAAGGGTGGATTGCTGCTGTTAATTTTCCGGAATTTATTGAGGACGAATTACAGCGCTATCGAATCGATGCATACATTAATATGGGAGGCACTTTGCATGTGAGTAATTGGCGCACCATGCAGCCCGTTCATTTTTTTGAACGCATCGATAGTCTTATTCAAAGAAGACTTAATTGAACATCGGAAACAACCGCATCGATTGGAACAAGGTAGTCGCGCTTTGATTTTAATTCACGACAAAGTACACGTGTACGCCTTAGTTTACCTTTTTTAAAGTACCGATTCTGTAGTCTAAAAATACTGCCTTCGGGTACTTCCGAAAGAATGGTTTGCTGCGGATTCTTATCAAATTTTCGAAAAGCTTGTGTTAGAGCCGTATCGGCAAACGAACTGGCCTTCGGATTAATCATATGCCTGCGAAGCTCATGTAAGATTTCTTCCGGAAATACACTTTCCCAGAGCAACGGCATCATCAAATCGGTAAATGTGGTTCGCCATTCTTCTCCATGCGGATCAACCCGATTACCAAATCGAATGAAAACACGAAGGTGAGCAACTTCATGCACATAGGTTTGTAGAAAGAGATACGGGTTGAGGTCGTTATTGAGTGTTATGCGGGGATGTTCTTTACTTCTACGACTGGTAAAGTCACCTACTTTTGTTTGGCGGCTCTTGGTAATCTTTAGTTCAAAGGGTTTCTCTTTCCATAGTGTAAAGCAATACTCTACAGCAATAGTTGGAATGTGCGTATTTAAGATGGCAAGAACCTTTTCGGGAGTCATAGAAATAAAAAAAGGCTTTAGTAAACTAAAGCCTTGAATGTTTGCTTGAAGCGTAATTACTGAACAGCAGTAGTATCAGCTTGAACTGTATCAGCTTCAACTGGAGCTTCTTCTACAGCTTCAACTGGAGCTTCTACTTCTTCAACAGCTTCTTCAGTAGCGGTTTCAGCCTTTTGGCCACCACATGCAACGAAAGTGAACGCAAAGCCACATACGGCCAAGATTGCAAATAATTTTTTCATAGTCTACAGGTTTTAAAAATTCGAAGTAAATATAACAGTAATAACCTGCTCATGCCTAGGCAAGTAATAAATATTATTTTTTCCTAAATATTAGTCGAACAGGTACACCTTCAAAATCGAAGTAATCGCGGATTTTATTCTCTAAAAATCGTTGGTACGATGGCTGAATGTATTGCGGCAGGTTACAAAAGAAAACAAACGATGGAAACCGTGCTACAACCTGTGTTATGTACTTAATCTGTATGTGTTTTCCCTTGATAGACGGGGGTGGATAACGTTCGATATCGGCCAATAATTTCTCATTTAACTGAGAGGTAGGAATTTTTTTGGTTTTATTATCAAATACCTCCACGGCTTTTTCCATTACCTGAAAAATTCGCTGTTTGGTGAGCACCGAAGCAAAAATTACGGGTATGTAATCGATGGGAGCAATTTTTTCGAGTATATCTTTTTTAAAGGCATCCGAAGTTTTAGAATCTTTTTCAATCAGATCCCATTTGTTAATCATCAACACCATGCCCTTACCCTGCCGTTGTGCCAAGCTAATCAGGTTAACATCTTGTGCTTCCATACCTCGCTCGGCATCAATCAATACAATACATACATCACTTTCTTCCAACGCACGTAACGATCGAAGCACGCTATAGAATTCGATATCCTCTTTTACTTTTGCTTTCTTACGAACACCCGCGGTATCAATCAGAATAAAATTTTTGCCATACATTTTATAATAAGAGTGAATGGCATCGCGTGTTGTTCCGGCTTCATCGGTAACTATACTTCGTTCTGTTCCTAACAAAGCATTTAGAAAAGAAGATTTACCCACATTAGGTCTGCCTACAATGGTAATTTTTGGTATGCCAGCATCTGGATCTTCTACACCTTCGGATGGAAATATTTTGATGACCTCATCGAGAAGCTCGCCAGTACCTCCACCATTTTCTGATGAAATAGGATAAACCTCACCTAAACTTAGTTCATAGAACTCACCCGATAGCATTGCTTTTTCGGGTGTATCGGCTTTATTGGCAGCAACAAAAATTGGCTTTTTAGAAGTGCGCAATACATTGGCGAATTCTTTATCGAAGCCGGTAATACCGTCTTTGCAATCGACCATAAAAATAACAGCTGATGCCTCTTCAATTGCCAACTTTACCTGCGCCCGTATCTGCGATTCAAACTTATCTTCTGAACCAACTACATACCCACCTGTATCAATAACCGTAAAAAATTTGCCGCACCACTCGGCATAACCATAGTGCCTGTCGCGCGTAACGCCCGATACATCATCCATAATGGCCTGACGTTTTTCGACAAGACGGTTAAAGAATGTGGATTTGCCTACATTAGGTCTGCCTACAATTGCTACAATATTTGCCATAAAATTTTGATTCGCTTTATACTGATGTGTGATGGGAGCGTTATTCCATGTAGCCGAATTGCTTCAGCTTAAAAGAATGTTTGCGCCAGTTATCGGCTACTTTAACATGGGTTTCTAAAAATACTTTCTTCCCAAAAAATGTTTCCATGTCTTTGCGAGCTTCCATTCCCACTTTCTTAAGTGAGCTACCGGCTTTGCCGATGATAATTCCTTTTTGTGAATCACGCTCTACATAAATTACTGCACTAATGCGTATAATGCTGGGTTCGTCTTTAAAAGAGATAATGGAAACTTCTGTACTATAGGGAACTTCTTGCTCGTAGTTTAAAAAAATTTTCTCCCTGATAATTTCCGAAGCAAAAAATCGCTCTGATCGATCGGTGTATTCATCTTGCGGAAAATAGGGAGGATGCTCCGGCATATACGACAATAGCTTAGGTAGCAGATTATCAACCTGTTCGCCACTCTTTGCCGATACCGGGAACACATCTTGCACCTGGGGTAGTTGTTCTTTCCAATAGGTTGATTTATCAAATACCTGCGATCCTTTTGCCAGATCGATTTTATTCAATAAAAGAAGTATGGGTGTTTTACTGTGTTTAAAGCGGTCAAACAGTTCGGGCTCATATTTGTCTTCCAGAGCAACTACTAATAAAATAAGGTCGGCATCATCCAACGATATTTTAACATAACTCATCATGGCATCGTGTAGCGAGTACTTGGGTTCTAGAATGCCGGGTGTATCTGAATAAACGATCTGGAAATCGGCTCCATTTAAAATACCCATAATACGATGACGCGTGGTTTGCGCCTTGGCTGTAATAATAGACAAGCTTTCGCCCATGAGTTTATTCATCAACGATGATTTACCCACATTGGGCTTGCCCACAATACTGACGAAACCAGACTTAAAGGAAGATGACTGCATAATGATTTTGCAAAGGTAGCTTGTTTTTTACAAGTGAGCAGTCTACTTTTGCGAACGATTTAAGTAACCCATTGCAATAAAATTGAAAAATAGCCCAAAGTTGCTATTTCAAGGAAGTTTCGAGGTTGCTTTAATTGGATTGAAAAGATTAGACGTTCTTAAAAACATATCGCGGGGTGGAGCAGTTGGTAGCTCGTTGGGCTCATAACCCAAAGGTCACAGGTTCGAGTCCTGTCCCCGCTACTTAGTAAAAAGCGACTTAGAACTAGGTCGCTTTTTTTGTTGTGTGTTATGAAGTATAGTGTTTATGTACTCTACGCGAGATTTTATAATAAAATCTATATTGGTTTTACAGCTGATCTACCTTCCCGAATTCGATCTCATAATGAATTGGCTACGAAAGGTTGGACGATAAAATTTCGTCCGTGGGAATTAGTTTATACGGAGGACTTTGGCAGTAAAGCGGAGGCGCTACAGCGTGAGCGTGAATTGAAGTCAGCGCGAGGCAGGTTGTTTATACGCGAAGTGATTCTTGGGTTACACTAACAAAGTGTTAGCTCGTTGGGCTCATATCCGCCAGCTGGCGGACACAGGTTCGAGTCCTGTCCCCGCTACTTAGTAAAAAGCGACTTAGAACTAGGTCGCTTTTTTTGTTGTGTGTTATGAAGTATAGTGTTTACGTACTCTACGCAAGATTTTATAATAAAATCTACATTGGTTTTACAGCTGATCTACCTTCTCGAATTCGATCTCATAATGAATTAGCTACGAAAGGATGGACGATAAAATTTCGTCCGTGGGAGTTAGTTTACGCTGAGGATTTTGGCAGTAAAACGGAGGCGCTGCAACGTGAGCGTGAATTAAAGTCAGCGCGGGGGAGATTATTTATACGCAAGGAGATTCTCGGATTACACTAGTAAATTGGTAGCTCGTTGGGCTCATATCCGCCAGCTGGCGGACACAGGTTCGAGTCCTGTCCCCGCTACTTAGTAAAAAGCGACTTAGAACTAGGTC
>CAYNKN010000210.1:0-5952 GCA_964397805.1 uncultured Chryseolinea sp.
GTAGGTAATGAACGGGCGCTGCGCATTTACCATCAGCTTGTTACGTATACCCAGCAAATAACTGAACCCTTGGTGGTCGATAAAGTAGTCTTTTATTCAGATTATGTAGATCATACAGATAGTTGGTCTACCTTAGCTTTTCAAAAACAAGTTCAGGTAGGTAACGATTTGGGCGAAAGAATGGCTCACGCATTTCGATGGGGATTTTCACAAGGGTATTCCTCTATCTGTATTATCGGAACAGATTGTTTGGAGTTAACAACGGCCGGTATTGAAGAAGCCTTTGAGAAACTTCGCTATGAGCATGCTGTGGTGGGGCCGGCTTTAGATGGCGGCTATTATTTATTAGGTATGAATTCGCTTTATGAGGAGGTATTTAAAAACAAGGCATGGAGTACGGATACTATCTTTCGCGAGACGGTAAAGGATTTTGAACATCAGCAAATTTCTTACAACGTACTGCCCACGTTACGCGATGTTGATGAAGAAAAAGATTTACCTGTTGGTTTTCAGGAAGAACAACCTGAGTAGGTGCCACTTCATTACCTCCCTAATTACGATACATTATTACACGTACATTTTTTCATAATATTCCTGTGCCATTCTTCCTGAATCGAAATACGGCAACACATCTTGCATGCTGGCTTTCATAATTTTTAACCATGCATCGGGTTGGGTGTAATACATCGGAATAATTTCATTCTCTAAAACATTCAATAGATTGTTAGCTTCTATTTTGTCTTTCGATTCGGGAGTAAGTAAATCGTTGGCTGTTTCAATCAGAAATGTATTCTTACCATGTGCTGCAAATTCGGGAACCCAACCATCGGGAATGGATAAATTTATAGAACCATTCATGGCGGCTGTCATACCCGATGTTCCTGATGCTTCATGATAAAGTCGTGGATTGTTTAACCATAGATCGGAACCTTTTTTTAAGTGCCCTGATAACCAAAGCTCATATCCGGTTACCACAGTACAATTCGGAAGTTCTTTTGTTTTCCAATAAATTTCATTGAAGATATTGATCGAGGCAAAATCTTCCGGATACGGTTTTCCCGCCCAGATGAGTTGAATAGGATGTTTTGTGTTTTGAGCGATTTTTAAAAAACGATTAAAATCGGCCAGCAAGAGGTTGGCGCGTTTGTAAGCTGCAAATCTGCGAGCCCAAACAATGGTAAGAATATTTTCATCGAAAAGTTTACCGGTTTGGTTAGCTACTACCCGGAATAACTTTCGCTTTAATTCTTTTTTACGATCCACTAACACGGCATCCTTGTTTTGAGCCAGTGCTTCATCTAAAACCGGATCACTCCAATACGTTTTATTTTGTGCATTGGTAATGGAATCAATTTCACAAATACCGCTATACGATGACCACATTTTACGCGCTACTTCACCGTGCAGTTTAGAAACCCCGTTGGCTTTTTTCGCCAGGCGCAAAGCAGTAAGGGTATAATTTAATACTCCGTTTTCAGGATATACATATTCGTCTACAGCTTGTGGCGTAAGGCCATGAAAGAAACTCATGCTATGAAGTAACGGTACACTATGCTCTTCATTACCTGCTTTCTCTGGTGTGTGTGTTGTAAAGACAACACGTTTCTTTACATCATCAACATTTTTGTATTTATCCAGTAAATAAAAACACAAAGGCAGCGCGTGGCCTTCGTTCATGTGGTAAATGGCTGTTTCGCGTTCCAGAACATCTAACAACTTTGCCCCACCAACTCCTAGTAAAATGGATTGGGCAATACGAGTTGTTTCGTTCGGATCATACAATCGATGACTGATGGTTTGTGCTAAATAATCGTTCTCTTGGATATCGGTTGATAGAAGAAATAAGGGTGCCGTATTAAAGACTTCTGGTTTTAACAAATAGGCTTTAACATAAACACGTGCGCCATGGATAGTAATAGGGAAAACAATTTTTGTATCTGTTAGAAACGAATAATCTTTATCGCGAAAATTTACGCGTAGTGTCTGATCTTGATTGCGCTCCTGATCATAGTATCCCTTCTTCCATAAAATACCAATGCCAATCATGTTTTGTTTTAGCTCGTATGCGCTGCGCAAGTGCGAACCGGCTAAAAAGCCCAAACCACCACTATAGATTTTTAGAGGCTGATCAACAGCAAACTCCATGGAGAAGTACGCTACCGATTTGCTATAATTTTTATCGAATGAATACGGAAAAAGATCGTTCAGCTTAATCATATCGTTGAATGGTGTTAAAACATCTAAAAGTCAAACCTAATAAATTGAGCGCAATTGAACGTGCTTAACTTGTTATGAAATTAGATCACTCGATTTGCAAACGATTGTTTGAACTACTTATAAAGACTTTCAAGCGAATGAAATTATTTATTTACCTGTGGAGCATGCGTTTCGTGTGTATGTAGGTAAAGGAGTAATGCTTCTAGGGAATAAAACATCTCACTCTTATTAATTACCCAAGTCTGGAGAGTTTCAGTATGAGTATGGGTAAGTAAGAAGTCAGAAACCTCGGTTGTAACTTTAAAGCCATTTCTTTCCAATGCATTTTTTGTCCATAAATATTCATAGCCACTACCGTGAAGTTGAATGGTAGCCTTGCGATTAATTTCGTGTTGCACTTTTCCGGTTTTCAAATCAAATCCTTTAAACTGAAAAATATCATCAAAGGCACCTGTGAGTACGAGGTCTTCGGGTATTCCGCTAAGAATGTTATTGTTTTTTCCGGCCAACCAAATAACATCCGCTAATTGAAGCGCCAGATCTAATTCATGTGTGGCAACCAGAATAGCTTTGCCGGTGGTGTGCGCCAATTTTTTGAGTAGCCTCATAATCTCCACTCGATTATTTAGATCCAGGTGAGCAGTAGGTTCATCTAAGAGAATAATGGTAGTTTGTTGAGCAAGTGCGCGGGCAATCATTACCATTTGTAATTGGCCATCGCTTAGTTCGGCAATGCTTTTTTTAGTCAGGTGCCGTATGTGCACGTGATCGATCGCTTGTTCAATGATGGCTTTATCTTTTTCCTGTAAGGTAATAGACCAGTTAAGGTAAGGATAACGGCCAAAGGCAATGAGTTCATAAACAGAAAGGTGCGGTGCGGAGAGTTTGTCGGTAAGCACTACGGCAATTTGCTCGGGATCGATATGTTTAGAAGGACTTTCCTCTCCTTGCAGGGTTATGCTTCCTTGAAGTGGTTTTTGCAAACCTGCCAGTGTTCGTAGTAAAGTGGATTTTCCAACTCCGTTAGGGCCCATAAAACAAACTAATTCACCAGCTTTTAAAGAGATAGTAAGGTTGGAAAACAAACGGTTTTGTTGGTTTCCCGGGTACCCAATGTCAAGCGCCGTGGTTTGAAGAAGTGTGCTCAAGTTGTTTATGTGGTGTTTATAAGGCAAAGCTAAAAGAGTTCGTTATTAGTGGGGTATTCTTTATTATTGAAGTAGAAAGAGTTGTACAATTTTATCTGTTTGTTATGCGAGGTTTTAAGTTGATTATGATACTCTTAATACTTACTAGCAGTAAATTACTTTTCGGCCAATCGACTGAGGTAATTGATCTGGTAGAGAAAGGTGTCGCCCTTCACGATGCGGGTAAGTATAAAGAAGCAATTGAGGTGTATAAGCAAGCATTGCTGCTCGATCCTAAATCTGCATTGGTACATTACGAATTAGCCTATAGTTACCATGCCGATAAAAATTACACACAGGCACTTACCCATTCAACCAGTGCCATGGAGTATGACAACGGTAAAATAAATTTGCAAGCAGCGATTGTGAAAGGCTCCATATTAGATGATATGGGTAAAACGCAGCAGTCGGTAGATTTTTACAAGAAATTGATAAAACAGTATCCTCAGGAATATCTGGTTTATTATAACTATGCGGTTAGCTTGGTACGATTGGGGTCATACCCCGAAGCTGAGGTGGCTTTGGAAAACGCATTGATTAATAACTTCGGCCATCCCAGTAGTCACCTTAAACTGGCGTATTTAAAGTTGGAACGAGGAGAGAAGGTAGGAGCTGCATTTGGTTTGTATTTTTTCCTGCTGCTTGAAAACAACTCGCCTCGGGCAACTGAGGCGCTCACAAAATTGGAAGCACTGGTACTTCAATCCAAAGAAGCTGGCAAGGGTAAAGATGCTCCAAGAAATATTAATATTTACATCCCCTCTTCTAGCGATACAAAAATGGGAGCTGCCGCCATTGGATTAGCGGCAGTCTCTATGATAGATACTGAGCTAGCCGATAGCGTTTCGCAAGATCAGCGTTTTCAACAGGTCACGAAGCGTTTGTTTAGTCTTATGGGCGAGTTAAAGGAGAATGATTCAAAACCCAAGAAAAAAGATAAGACCAAACAGAACAAGGCCGATCTTTTGTGGGATGAGTACGTGCCTTTCTTTTATGCGCTCAGTAAAACAGAGAACATGGAAGCTTTTAGCTACTACCTCCAACGAGCAAGTAATCGCCCAGAAGTAATTCAATGGCTGGAGGCCAACCCCGATAAAAAAGAATACCTTGTTTTATGGGTGAATAGTCATTGAAAAACTTTCGTTTGTCGCACAATTACCCAGACCACAACAGGCGCACCAATTAAAGCAGTAATAGCATTTATAGGAAGTACTTTGGTGCTTCCGGGTAACTGAGCCAAAATATCGCAGAATAGAAGAAGCGCTCCACCACCAATAGCCACCAACGGAATAAGTATTTTGTGATTATGTGTAGGCACTAATAATTTAGCCAAATGCGGAACGGCTAACCCTACGAAGGCAATAGGTCCACAAAAAGCCGTGACACCCCCCGTAAGCAAGCTTGCAGAAAGAATGATAATCAGTCTGGATCGTTTAAGATTTAATCCAAGACTTTGGGCGTATTGATCGCCCAATAACCAAATGTTTAGTGCTTTAATAGAGAATAAGGATAATGAAGTGCCTATAATAAGAATGATAAGGAGTACTTGAATTTCTGTCCAATTAAGGCTGCCTAAACTCCCAAAAGTCCAGAGTAAGTAAGCACGCATTTCTTCAGCACCACTTATATACTGGAGCACACTTACAATCGAGGAGGCTGCGGCACCCAGCATAAGTCCCACAATAAGCAACGATACATTATCTCTTAGTTTACGCGCCACGGCCAGCATAATAAGTAGTACAAGGCTACAGCCAGTGCTGGCGGTTAAAGCAAGCGTCCAAGCCGAAGGAGAGGAGGCAAACAAAAAACCAGTTGCAGAAGACATGAATATTAGGGAGACCGCCAAACTTGCTCCCGAACTTAATCCTAATACATCAGGGCCAGCCAATGCATTCCGAAATAGCGTCTGCATTTGTAAGCCACTAATCGATAGGGCACTGCCGGCCAATAAACACGTAAGTGCTTTTGTCATTCTAAAGTCCCAAAGAATATCTACCCAAACCTGATTAGTACTTTCTTGACGAGTTAGAATTCGAACTATTTCAGTAAAGGGAATGGAAACGCTACCTAAAGAGAGATTTAAAATAAAGAGAAGCAAAAGGCAGATCGGGAGGATGATCCAACGATAATGGTTTTTTAAGTCCATGGCGGGCAATGATACGCGATTTTGATTGATTATGCTTGGCTTGTTATGAAATAGCCATGCCGCTGCCTGCATCCACAGGTAAGACAATAATCATGGCGTATTCCATGTGACCATTAAACTCATTACTATAAACACATGAAACACCAGCATTTCCTAAAAATTTTGAAACTCGGATTTGGTAACTATACTTTAGTTCCTATCTTTGCAGTCCTTTTTGCAATAGGAATGCAGAAAGTCCTGAAAAACAGCATAAATAAGGTTCAGCCATGCCTGGAATTATAGGAAAAAAAATAGGAATGACCAGCATCTTCGGAGCTGAAGGCGAGAACATCGCTTGTACAGTTATCGAAGCAGGTCCTTGTGTGGTAACACAAGTTAAAAATGCAGAGACAGACGGTTATC
>CAYNKN010000211.1:0-5941 GCA_964397805.1 uncultured Chryseolinea sp.
TTTGTTTTGTTAGATGAACCCTTCGCAGGTGTCGATCCCATTGCGGTAGAAGAAATTCAATCGATCATTGCTCGACTTAAAAGTAAAAACATCGGGATACTTATCACCGATCACAACGTAGACGAAACACTTTCAATTACCGATCGCGCTTATTTAATGGTAGATGGTAAACTTTTTAAAGCCGGAACTGCTGAGGAATTAGCGAGCGATCCGCTGGTACGCAAAGTATACTTAGGTCAGAATTTTGAACTGCGTAGAGCAAAGGTAACGCAAACCAATACCGATTCTTGGATTGATCCGGCAGGTTAATGAACTCCTTCAACGCATTAAGCACCGTGCGCAATCAACGTAAGTTTTACTATTTTTGCAGCTTCCGAAATCGTTAGCATGGGGCTCATCAATTCTTTTTTGACGTGGGTAATAAAAAAGCGCATCCACCAGATGGAGCTTTTTATTAAGTACCCCATTGAAGTTCAGGATGAGCTTTTTAAGAAGCTTATCTTCACTGCGCGTGCTTCGGTATTTGGTAAATCACACGATTTTTCGGGCATATCTTCATACGAAGATTTCTGCGAGCGTGTACCCATTCGTACCTACGAAGAGTTCTTTCCCTACATCGATCGCTTGTTAAAGGGCGAACAAAATATTTTATGGCCATCCGAAATACGATGGTTTTCAAAATCATCGGGAACCACTAACGCCAAAAGTAAATTTATTCCTGTTTCTCAAGAAGCATTAGACGATTGCCATTTTAAAGGGGGCAAAGACTTACTATCTATTTATGTAAATCATAATCCGGATTCTAAAATTTTTGATGGGAAGGGATTGGGTATGGGAGGTAGTCATCAGCTCAATGAATTTGATCCGAGTGCATCATCCTACTATGGCGATGTGTCTGCGGTTATCATGCAAAATCTTCCTACCTGGGCTCAGATTATTCGCACACCCAGTTTAGAAACTGCATTAATGGGTAATTGGGAAGAGAAGATTGAAAAGATGGCACGCGAAGCGTCATTTGATAATGTAACCAATATTGCCGGAGTACCCACCTGGACGATACTACTTATTCAACGGGTAGTAGAAATGCAAGGCAAGAATTCTATTCTGGAAGTATGGCCCAACCTAGAAGTGTTTTTTCATGGTGCTGTTGCATTTAATCCATATCGTGAATTGTTTAAGTCACTTATTCCTTCCGATAAAATGCAGTACTGGGAAACCTACAATGCCAGCGAGGGTTTCTTTGGCATACAAGATCAACCGAATTCAGAAGAGTTGTTGTTAATGCTCGACTACGGTATTTTTTATGAGTTCATTCCGATAGAAGAATTACATCGCGATTCGCCCAAAGCCATTCGCTTACAAGATGTACAGCTTCATAAAAACTATGCGATGGTAATTTCTACCAACGCAGGGTTGTGGCGGTACAATATTGGTGATACAATTCGCTTCACTTCATTGTCGCCCCATCGCATTAAAATTACCGGCCGAACAAAACATTTTATGAATGCCTTTGGCGAAGAGGTAGTTGTTGAAAATGCCGAGGCAGCCATTACCAAAGCGTGCGAGGTTACCGGAGCGGTAATCGATAATTTTACAGCGGCGCCTGTTTACTTCGAAGTAGGTAAACGAGGTGGCCACGAATGGATTGTTGAATTTAAAGTTGCCCCACCAAGTCTGCCAGAATTCACCCGTATAGTAGACGATACGTTGCGCGAGATAAATTCTGATTACCACGCAAAACGCAATCACGATTTGGCATTAGTTGAACCCGTTATACATTGTGTGCCTGAAGGAACATTTTACAACTGGATGAAGCAGCGCGGAAAATTAGGCGGACAACACAAAGTACCACGCCTTTCTAACTCACGCGAATATGTTGATGATATTTTAAAAATGATGGCCGAAGCCTGATAAACATCAGTCAATTGCCAAAAGCCTGATCGTACCTTCACGCATTCTTAAAAACCAGGCTATGTATTGTTCAGTTGCAGAGGCGGTATCGCTCATCCAATCAAATCATCATGTATTTATTCATAGTGTAGCCGCGGCTCCTCAAGCTTTAATTCAAGGCATAGTAGAGCGGGCGCCCGAGCTACGCAATGTTTCCATTTATCATTTGCACACAGAGGGCGAGGCACCTTATGTTAAGCCAGAGTATACCGGCATCTTTCATACAAATGCTTTTTTTATTGGCGCCAATGTGCGCGAAGCCATTAAAGAAGGAAGGGGTAGTTACATTCCGGTTTTCCTATCGGAAGTGCCGCGTTTATTACGCCAGCGAATCATACCACTAGACGTGGCGTTGGTTAGTGTTTCTCCACCCGATAAACACGGGTTTTGTTCGTTGGGAACATCGGTTGATACCACCAAGGCCGCCATTGAAATGGCCACTGTTACTCTGGCACAAGTAAATAAGTTTGTGCCGCGTACGCATGGCGATGCACAGATTCATATCAGTAAGTTTACTAAAGTGGTTGAGCACGATGTACCCTTGCATACATTGCACAGCCCGGCTATTACACCCCTGGAAGAGAAGATTGGTAAACACGTGGCTAGTCTGGTAGAGAATGGCGCCACCTTGCAAATGGGTATTGGTAATATTCCGAATGCCGTGCTGGCTGCATTAACACAGCATCAGGATTTAGGTATACACACCGAGATGTTTGCCGATGGTATTATTCCGCTGGTAGAAAAAGGTATTATTACCGGAAAGTATAAAAAGAAATTTCGGGGTAAGATTGTGGCTACGTTTGTACTGGGATCGCAGCAGTTATATGATTTTATGGATGATAACCCGATGGTGTCGATGTTGGAATGCTCCTATGTAAATGATACTGCCATTATACGGCAAAACCCGAAAGTAACAGCCATCAATAGTGCGATTGAGATTGACATAACGGGACAGGTATGCGCAGATAGCATTGGCTATAAAATGTATAGTGGTGTAGGCGGACAAATGGATTTTATTCGAGGGGCTTCGCTATCAGAAGGAGGTAAAGCCATTATTGCGCTACCCTCTATTACCAATAAAGGTATATCGCGAATCGTACCCAGTTTAAAAGAAGGTGCCGGTGTAGTAACTACACGGGCGCACGTACACTATGTAGTAACGGAGTATGGGGTGGCGTATTTATATGGCAAATCGTTACGCGAGCGTGCTAACGAGTTAATTCGTATTGCGCATCCCGATCATCAGGAAGCGTTAGCGCGCGAAAGCTTTAGTCGCTTTAAGGCTTAAAAAAAGCCCCACCAACCGGCAGGGCTCCTCTCTAGTGCAAGCAGAGAGTACAATCTTTATTACTTTCCAAAGTCAACCGTAGGAGCATTTTCAGATCCGGCAGATGCTTCAAATCCTTTACGAACACTAAAGTCTTCGCCACCACCAAACCAGCTAAGCGCTAACTTCTTAAAGAAGCCACGAATGTAAGTGTTATAGCCTTGAACCGATTCGTTGTAACGTTGCCGTGCTACGTTAATTCGATTTTCTGTTCCCTCTAATTGCGACTGAAGATCTTGAAAATTTTCGGTCGAACGAATTTGAGGATATGCTTCAAACGCTAAATTAATTGCAGTGTTTATTTGTCGTCCGGCAATCTCCAAATCTTCGGGTGTTTTAGCATTTACAATTCCTGCACGTGCTTGTGTTACTTGTGTTAAAATGCCTCGTTCATTTTCGGCAGCACCTTGAACCGTAGCCACTAAATTGGGAACCAGATCAGCTCTGCGTTGATACGTAGCTTGTACATCTGCCCAACTGGCATTTACACCTTCTTGAAATTTCACCGCATTATCGTAAATGCCGGCACCCCAAGAGATGAACCCAAAAACAAATACTACAATAACTCCAATAATTATTAATGTGGTAATTAGACCTTTGCTCATTGTGGTTGTTAATTTTAGTAAGGCGAAGGTACATAGAAATGAGTAAATCAAAATTGCTTTTCTTTTTTTTGATCAGTGCACTGTTTCCAGCTTGCCAATTAGACCGGCAGGAAAAAGTTGATCGAAAAAAATTCACGTTTACCATCGGTGCCGATTCGTACCTGTTTTTTAAAAACGTGCGTCAGATCTACTACGACTTTACCGATTTACCCCAAGCGCACAGCCATGTGTACCGATTTACCGATCGCTACAAGGGCGAAGAAAGACCGATGATCCACCCTACGATTGTGGTTGATTGGCAGCAAGATGAAGCCTACTTACTCATTGAGACAAACAGTGCAGTAGAAGACCTGACCATTCGTGTGAAAGAAATTAATAGTAAAAACGGTGTTACCTATACCTATACCTTGAATGCCCGCGGCAGAGAGAATATGTTGGAGTTTGCAACGAAAGTATACGAAGGAATAATGGAGAAGAATCAGTTGTACTTACTCTTAAGTGAAACAGAGGTTCCTCTTTTTACCGAAGCCGATGCAGAGAATTTTCGGATTGTTATGGCCGATTACTATCGGTTAACGCGGATTTTTTGATTGATAGGTTAAGTGCGTATTCTCCCCTTTTTCTTTGCAGCTTTATTGACACCTATCCGCCTTCTGGCTGAGGGAAGCAAAAAGAAAGCGGACTGATACTGACACTTTGATTAATGAAGAATTTTGAAAAGCATGTTAACTTTTCACCAGACCTTAATTATTCTACCGATGAAGTTGTGCCTACCAGCCAATGATTTATGAAGGTACCTTTTGGATCATATTTCTTCACCTGACTTTCGGTATTAAAGTAACGGTCTTCGCGCGGATCGTTACCTACACCGGCAATGTATGCCCAGTTTAACCAATTACTACACACATCATAATCGATTAACTGACTCTCGAACCAGCTTGCTCCCCAAGTCCAGTTAATGTGTAAATCTTTGGTGAGGTAGCTCGCTACATTTTGTCGCCCACGATTAGACATAAAACCAGTAAGCAAAAGTTCTTTCATGTTAGCATCAATAAAAGGTACTCCGGTTTCTCCGTGTCTCCACTTCTCAAAAGTGTCGCGGTGATTAGTATGATGTATAGTTTGTTGCCGAATACCGGACAACTGAAAAATTCGAGCACCATATTTTTTTGCTACAAACCGAAAGTAGTCGCGCCACATTAATTCGAACACTAGCCAGTACGTTGAATCGTTTTTTGTGCGCTCTTGCTCGTAGTGCTGCACCGATTCATAAACGGTACGCGGAGAAATACAACCCAACGCTAACCACGGTGACAACTTGGATGAGTATGCGGAGCCCAGTAATTGGTTGCGTGTTACTTTATACGTTTTTAATAAATCGGCATCCCAAAAATATTCCTGCACTCTATCTAACGCTGCTTGTTCGCCACCCCGGAAACGAAACGCTGCGCGCTGATCGGTCACTACCGATGGAAGGTTGAACTGTTCCAAAGAAGGAATTTCACCCGAAGGTATCTCGTTAGAATAGGGAATTTCTGCTGGCGATGGAAACGTATTTCGCACCCGGCACTCTTGCTCAGCTTCTTTGCGAAATTGGGTAAAGGTATCAGGAAGATGCTGTATGGGCCAGGGGATATCTTCTAAATGAAAAAGAGAGTTTTGCCAGAACAACGCTAGCGGTACACCCTTTTTTCGTAAGACGCTTTCTACGGTTTGTTGAACAGTAACTTCTTCTGATGCAATTTCGCGCGAAGCATAAACTGCATTTAATTTTAGCGTAGTTACTAACTCAGGAATAATGGTTTCTGGTTTTCCAACATAGATGTGCAGATCGGCTCCACGTTGCTGTAAGGCTTTTCGTAAAGCGGTTACACTTTCGAGTAGAAACTGAGCACGAAAGGAACCTGTTTTTGGAAAACCTAAATCGAGCGTTCGAAAGTGACGCTCATCAAAAATATAAACAGGAAGTACGAAAGAACTTTTTTGTGCAGCAGTAAAGAGGGCTTCATGATCAGCGGTGCGCAAATCATTTTTAAACCAAACCAATACACGTTGCTCT
>CAYNKN010000212.1:0-5925 GCA_964397805.1 uncultured Chryseolinea sp.
TAAAAAATTGGACACATGCCGATAGCTATGTTTTACCGGTTAAACCATCGCCTAACCTACCCAATCAACAAGCCATAAATCTGTATCCTTCGCTTTGCCTTTTTGAAGGCACCGTTATTAGCGTAGGACGTGGTACGTCAATGCCTTTTCAAATTATTGGTAATCCGGAGTTGAAAGATTTCGGTTTTCAGTTTATACCTAAAAGTATTCCGGGTGTTACCAACAATCCACCATTCGAAAATGTTGTTTGTTATGGTATCAATTTAGAAAATGCATTGGTTGAAAATAAAATAGCCCTGCAGTATTTAATTGATCTCTATCAAGCCTATCCGCATAAAGAAAAATTCTTCACACCCTATTTCGATAAGTTGGCAGGTACCGATGTACTGAAAGAACAACTTATAAAAGGTATGAACGAAAAAGATATTCGGGAAAGTTGGCAGCCCGATTTGGATGCTTTTCAACTCAAGAGAAAAAAATATCTGCTTTATCCATAAGATTGTTACTGGAGTTATGACAAAAGCAGAAAAAGTAAACGACATTTTACACACGCTCGATACCTTATATCCAACAGTAGATGTACCGTTGTACCATAAAGACGCATATACATTATTGATCGCGGTTTTACTCTCTGCTCAATGTACTGATGAACGTGTAAATAAAATTACTCCCCTCCTTTTTAAACAAGCGGATAATCCATACGATATGGTAAAGCTGAGCGTAGAAGAAATTCGCTCGATCATTAAACCATGCGGTTTATCACCGATGAAATCAAAAGGCATTTATGGGCTATCGAAATTATTAATTGAAAAATATAATGGCGAAGTACCCGATACTTTTGACGCCTTAGAAGAACTCCCGGCCGTGGGGCATAAAACTGCTTCTGTTGTAATGACGCAATGGTTTGGGCATCCGGCATTTCCTGTGGATACACACATTCATCGATTAGCGTATCGATGGGGATTAACCAATGGAAAAAATGTAGAACAAACAGAGCGAGATTTAAAGCGATTGATCCCGCAAGAGAAATGGAACAAAGCCCATCTTCAGATTATTTATTTCGGTAGAAAATATTGTCCGGCACGCGGGCATCAATGGGAAGCGTGTCCGATTTGTTCAAAATATATGCGAAGCAGTTTAAAAGTATAGTCAAGTAAGCCTACAATCAATATGAATTTGCTACTTGCATCGGCTAATAGCAATAATGACATTTAAAGTAACATGAACGATCTAAGGATAGTTTTTATGGGCACACCTGATTTTGCTGTGCCCTCATTAGAGATTCTACTTCAACATCACTATACGGTAGTTGCCGTAATTACAGCGCCCGATAAACCAAAAGGGCGTGGTCAGAAATTAACCTATTCTCCAGTAAAAGAATTTGCGATGCGTCATGCCATTCCGGTGCTTCAGCCTACCAACTTAAAGGCGCCAGAATTTCTGGAAGAACTCAGAACCTATCAGGCCAACCTTCAAATAGTCGTGGCCTTTAGAATGTTGCCCGAGGTAGTTTGGTCTATGCCAGCGTTGGGTACCTTTAATCTTCACGGATCGTTACTGCCTCAATATCGGGGTGCAGCTCCTATTCATTGGGCTGTTATAAATGGTGAAACGGAAACTGGTGTTACTACCTTTTTTTTAAAACATGAAATTGATACCGGCAGTATAATCGATCAAGAAAGAGAACCTATCTACCCGAATGATACCACGGGCGATGTATATAATAGGCTCATGATAAAAGGTGCGGCATTGGTATTAAAAACAGTACAAGCTATAGAAAAGGGTACGCACGAAGCCCACCCGCAACAAACCCCATCAACCTTAAAGCATGCACCAAAACTATTTAAAGAAACTTGCGAAATCGATTGGAATCAAGCCAGCGAAGTAATTAGAAATTTTGTTCGTGGACTTAATCCATCGCCAACAGCTTGGTGTAGTTTAAATAATAAGAACTATAAAATCGCTACAGTTTCAGTAGTTAACCATACTACCGAACAATTAACACCGGGCACCCTGTACTCCGACAATAAAAATTATCTTTACGTAAAAACAGCTGATGGTTGGGTAAGCATCGATAAACTCCAACCAGAAGGAAAACGCTTCATGAATATTCAGGAATTTTTCATGGGTAATAAACTGTAGCCTCTCAAACAATAATTTGCACGAACGCATGATCATCTCTTTAATCGCTGCTCTTACACAAAACTATGTAATCGGAAAAAATAATGACTTACCCTGGAGTTTGCCAGACGATATGAAGTTCTTTATGCAAACTACAAAAGGACACCATGTAATTATGGGGCGTAAAAATTATGATTCGATTCCGGAAAAATTCAGACCACTACCTAATCGTACGAATATTGTAGTAACCCGGCAAGAAAATTTCAAAGCACCGGGCTGTATTGTTGTCAATTCATTTGACCGTGCCTTGGGTATTGCACGCAGTAATGGCGAAACCGAAACGTTTGTAATTGGAGGTGCCGATATTTATTCATTAGGGCTTCCACATGCACATCGATTATACTTAACAGAAATTAACACGGACTTGGCTGGTGATACTTACTTTCCGACTATTGATAAAGATGCATGGAAAGAAACTTCACGCGTACATCATCCGGCAGACGAAAGACATATTTACAGTTTTGATTTTGTAATTTATACCAAACAACTTTCTTAACCATGGCAACTTATCTTACCGATAAAGTAGTATGGCTCACCGGAGCATCTTCAGGTATAGGCGAAGCATTAGCCTACGAACTCGCAAAAAAAGGTGCTAAGCTTATTCTCTCGGCACGCAGAAAAGAAGAACTTGAACGTGTTAAAGGAAACTGCATAGCTCAAGCACAACCGAATATACGTACCCTCCCCGTTGACCTTGCTAAACCTGACACGTTAGGTCTATCCACCGAAGCAGCCATACAATTTTTTGGGCACATCGATATATTAATCAACAATGGTGGTATTAGCCAGCGGAGCAAAATTTCTGAAACTGCGCTTGTTGTTGATCGACAATTAATGGAAGTAAATTATTTTGGCACCATTGCACTAACAAAATATGTACTGCCCCATTTTGTTAGTCGGCAGCAAGGCCACTTTGTAACCATGAGTAGTGTTACCGGAAAATTTGGCACTCCCTATCGTTCGGGTTATGCTGCCACCAAACATGCGTTGCACGGATTTTTTGATGCCTTGCGTGCTGAACATTGGAAAGATAATATTATCGTATCGATGATGTGCCCTGGTTTTATCCATACACCTATTACCTTATCGGCACTTACAGGTGATGGCACGCCCTTACAAAAAATGGATGAAGCCCAATTTAAAGGTAAGCCAGCCTCGTGGTGCGCTGCCAAAATTGTAAAGGCAATCGAACAAAAGAAAGAAGAGGTATATATTGGCGGAAAAGAAATCTTAGCCGTTTATATAAAACGATGGTTCCCTACCCTCTTCACAAAAATTATTCGAAAAGCAGCCGTACGTTAATGTAGTGTAATCTCATTTCGATTGGAGCTGTACCACATTCCCTTAATTGTTTTAGTAGGATTTGTTGCTGCGTTTTTAAATACCGTGGGTGGCGGAGGCTCGCTCTTTACTGTACCTATTCTTACTTTTATGGGCATACCTATAACAGTAGCCAACGCCACATCGCGTGTAGCCCTACTGGTACAAAATATTTTTGCTGTCGGAGGATTCCATAGTAAAAAAGTAACCTTGCCTTGGCGCTATTGCCTTTACCTTTGTATCGTGTCGCTCATTGGAGGATTCATTGGTTCCATGTTGGCGGCCGTAGTTGATGATAAAATTTTCAAAGAAATTTTCGTCATCGGCATGCTACTCTCCGTGTGTATCGTTATTCTCAATCCATTTAGAGCATCACACGCACCCGAGAAGTTATCGCCAAAACATCAAGCGATTGGTTGCATACTCTTTTTCTTCGTTGGCATTTATGGTGGTTTTATTCAGGCGGGTATTGGCTTTTTAGTTATTGGCGTGCTCAGTATGGTAAATAACATTAATCTGATAAAAGCGAATTACATCAAAGTATTAGTGGCAATTGTTTATACAGGCATATCGGTTATTGTTTTTGCATTCGAAAGTAAAATACTTTGGACTACCGGGTTTGTTTTGGCGATTGGCCATGCACTAGGCGGATGGTACGCCAGTCGGTGGAGTGTAGATAAGGGTGAGGTTTGGATTAAACGTGTAATGATTGTTTCCCTTCTGGCTATGGCCGTTAAACTTTGGTTTTTCTAATCACACCGAAAACGAATGAAATCGATACAAAGCACAAAACATGAAAAGAATTTTAAACTGAAGTAGTTACTCGACAACACTACTTACAGTACAACCTGCTCGTATTTATTTTTTTGTGTGTAACTTTCACCTCCCATAAAATTCTTTTCACCTTTCACCTTCAATTTTATTCTGTATGCGATCCCCAAAAAAATTATCTGTTGTTATAGGCATAGCGATAATCATACTGGTGGGTGGATGGTGGGTGTACTCTTATTGGGTACCCGAAATGATCAGTGAAGCCCTTGTTGAAGGAACTACTATCCCAGTTATTTTTCCGAAAGAAGTAAAGAATAAAGTAAACAAGCATAAAAAAACGTTGGGTAAAATTGCTGAAGAGGCGCTTCAAGATATTGACTCATCGCAGGTATCGTTTAATGATTTATTACTCGCAATCGATGAAGTAAAGAAAAAAGAAATCGAAAAAGCATTACAAGAAATCAATACTAAAAAACCATCAACCACCAATGAAATCTTTAACATCGCGCAAAAAAATATAACCGTTACAGCGTTTGATCCGGAGATTTTCAGAAAGACTTTTAATACCTATGCCACCACTGATAAAATCAATCGAGTGATCAACTACATCGATAACAATAATGTAATGGATGACTTGGATGTAAATATTAGCCGCGCAGTTCTCAAAAAAATTCTAATCCAGAAGAAAGCAGAAATTGATAAAAAATTGAAAGAAACTGGTGGCCCCGAGTTAAAGTAATAATTTGGATTAAAAAAAATTTTCTATAATCCGTATACTTTACTGTTTGTTCGTTGAGCACTTTTTTCTAAGTTTAGAGTGTTATGATCAAAGATTTGAAAAATGTACTCCTACAAGTTTCCAACGATGATCAACATGCGTTTTGTAAACTCTTCGAAACCTACTCGGGCAAGGTTCATGGATTTGCCTTAAAACTTACGCACTCATCTACATTAGCCGAAGAAATTGTTCAGGATATCTTTTTAAAAATCTGGACTAACAGAACCAGCCTTACTTCCATCGATTTTTTTCCTGCCTACTTACATACCATAACCCGTAATCATTGCTTCAATGTATTGAAACGCTTAGCCTTAGAAGAAACAACCAAGGCTAAAATAGCGACCACATTAAAGCACGAAAGTTATGAAACCGAGGAAACCATCATCTTCGAAGAATGTCAGCAGTTACTAGATAATGCCATTGAACAGCTCCCTCCACGCCAACGTTTGGTTTATAGTCTGTGTCATCAAGAAGGACTAAAATACGATGAGGTAGCGCAGCGATTAAATATCTCTCGATTAACTGTAAAAACCCAAATGCAGTTAGCGCTGCGCACTATTAAAGCGCACTTTGGAAGCGCATTGGGCGCTACGCTTCTATTCTTTCCTCTTATTTAAAAGCCCCGTTAACCATATTTTCTACTGCATCCGATAAAGATACCGGGGGGAAATACCAGCCTTTTTAAAAAAAGCCAATTTTTTTTCGCTTTCGAATACTCCTATCATCTTGATTGATTGTCATTATAACATACAACCAGAAAAGACCCAATAAATTATGAATCACGCACGATTGGCTTGGCTATTCCAGCGATATGTAAACCAAACTTGTACACCCGAAGAAAATTGGGAATTTATGCAACTGGTAACCGCTAGCCG
>CAYNKN010000213.1:0-5912 GCA_964397805.1 uncultured Chryseolinea sp.
AAAACAAAGTTAAAAGGCTCTGTAGGATCCCACCAAGGGAATCCGTTGCGGTATTTTAAAACATAGATGTCTGTTGGTAAATCTGTGCTTTGAGCCATGGAGAAGGCTTTTCTTACGTCTTGCGGTGTTTCTTGTGTACCCTCAAAAAGATTAAATGCCTCTAGCGTGGCGCCCCTTCGCGGTCTACCATCTTGATGAAACCAAGCATAACCTCCTGTATTATCAAATTGTCCTCTAACCGTTTGGATTTCAAGAATCGATTCTGTACTGTTTTGAGCCACCTCGGGATCGAATATCGTTATCCAACGCTGCGCAAGCGTTAGACCACTTTCATTGATGGTTTGATTACATAAATCAATAGCTGGTTGCCATTCTTGATTCAACAGGTGAATCCTAGCGCGCAATATTTTAGCTGCTGCACGAGTAGCTCTACCCTTACTTTGAATAATTTGTGACCCTCCATCATCCACCAAGTAATTGTGGTTCCAGGGCAAGTACAATTGTGCGTAGTCTAAATCGGAAATTATAGCTGCCCATACTTGACTAGTAGGAGTTCGCGCTACTTTGTTTTCAATGGGATCACTTGAGGTAGGGAATTTAAGAATCAGGGGAACATCGCCAAAAAATTGTACAAGGTGGTAGTAAATAAAAGCTCGCATGAATCGCGCTTCTGCTATTATTGCTGCCTTACGCGTAAATGTTTCGTTGGGGATGCGGGTGTAGAGCAGGGAGTCGGTTAGCGGAACTCTTTCAACCAATAAATTTATAAAGGCCAACGCTCTGTACGATCTTCCCCAAATATCTAATGCATTACCGCTGTTACCTGCTGTTATGTTGGGGCGATAGATTAAGACATCGGTTTGAACACCCTCAACTGGAGCAGTTATATCGCCCGAAGCGCGATTGTTAATATTAAGATAGTCAACGTACAATTCTCTGAATACTTGATTGTAAACACCAATTAGGCCACTTTCTGCCTCCGACTGGTTCGCATAAAACACATCTAAATCAACTCTATCTTGAGGAGTTAAATCAATAACATTACAAGTAGATAAAGAGATTGTGATGAGTATTAGCCCAAAAATAGTCTTCTTCATAATCCTTTATTTTTATCAATTAAAAATTCATTGAAAAGCCAATCACAAAGGTTATTGACTGCGGATAGGTATTGCTATCATAGCCTTGCGCAATGTTTGCCGATAAACCACCAATTCCGCCATTCGCATTTACCTCTGGATCATAGCCTGAATAGCGAGTAAGTGTTAACAAGTTATTAGTAGAAAAATAGATGCGAGCACTCTGAATTTTCAATCGCTCCAAATTTTCGCTTGGAATATTGTATCCGATCGCTAATGTTTTAAGTCGCAAATAGGAGGCATCTTCCAAGTTCAAATCAGTAGGTCCATTTTGTCCCCAATTGGCAAATCGGTTGGTTGGGTTGTAGTTAATTACAGGGAAGGTGGCATCTATATCGCTCGGTGACCAGCGATCAATTGCCTCTGCGCTTAAATTCGGTCCAATTGTACTTAAGTCAGGTTTCCCTGTTTGGCGTATTTCGCTTCTTGTTCCGTTGATTAAGTAGTTTCCATACGACCATGTTAAATGGGCTGTTATATCAAAATTACCATATCGCAGGTTGTTTGTCCATCCCCCAAAGTGAACGGGAAGCGGACTCGCCACAATTCGAAGGTCATCACCATTTATTTGCCCGTCACCGTTAATATCTTTTACAACTAATCTGCCAGTAACAGGATCAACCTTATCTTCTAATTGATATAGTTGAAAAGAGATAGGAAAGCCTTCTCTTGCAACACTAGCGAAGCCAAAATCTCCTGAAACAATATCATTTCCTGTAAAGGTGCTAACAACCTTGTTTTTAATAAATGAAATATTAAAGGCGGAATTCCATAGTAGTTTGCCATTGCGCAGCACATCGCCATTGGCTGCAAATTCCCAACCACCATTACGGATTGTTCCTACATTTCGAATAGTTCCGTCAAAGCCTGTAGTTCGCGGAAGGGGCACAAAATTGAGTAAGCGTTGCGAGGTCTTCACAAAATAATCGGCAGTAATCGAAATTCGATCCTTTAAAATTCTAAAATCTAAGCCAATATCTAATTGCTCGCTACTTTCCCATGAGTAGTCTTCATTTCTAATATTCAGAGGTATTGTAGGTCTGAATCCAATGTATTCAACACCCAATGGGGTTAATGATGCTCTCCAGCCCCACGGATCTATTTGATCGTTTCCATTTACTCCCCAACTTACTCTAGCCTTAATTCCCGTAGCGTAGCTAAAATTGTCCATGAAAGGTTCATTACTGAGTTTCCAAGCAACCGATGCTGCGGGAAAGAAACCGTATTGATTTTGACGCCCGAAACGAGAAGAACCATCTGTTCGCAGCGTGGTTTCTATTAGATATTTATCTTTTAAAGCACCTGTTGCACGCAAAAAGTAACTAGCCATTCCCCAGTTACCATCTGGTACAGAGAATACATTATCACCCAGAATATTACCGGCTTTCCGATCAATTACGGTTGCACTGGTAACCCCAGTTACCCCTACGTTAGTGCCTCTGTTTTGAAATTGTTGTAGACTCAAACCACCCAAGAGTGTTAATTTTGAATCTTCGTTGAAGTTTAGCGAGTATGTTAGGTAATTTTCTGATGTCCACAAGAGTTCGTTGTAATTGTTAAATTGGATTTGACCAGCTCCAGGAAGGTTAGGTACTGCAGCGAATACAAAAGTTTCTTCTTCAGAGCGTATGTTGGCGCTCCAACTCGTTCTAAAAGTAAGGTTGTGCACAGGGTGTATTTCTGCAAACACATTGCCTACTAATAAGGTAGTGGTTGAGTTGAGATCTGCCGTTTGTGCTTGAGCCACGGGGTTGGGATAAAATGATAAGCTATCAAAGCCGTAACTACCATTTTCTGTTCGAACAGGAATTGTTGGGTTTGCCACTAATGCAGATGCCAAGATACTTGGTCCATATAAGTTATTGTTATTAAATGTATCAAATCGATTGGATCCTCCTCCTGAATTTCGCAAGCGACTGTTATCGCTTCTGGAAATAGAATTACTCACTCCAATCTTAATCTTATCGCTAATTTTATAGTCTAGGTTAGTTCGAAAGCTCAGACGTTTATTAGCTGTATTAATTAAAACACCTTGTTGGTCGGCATAGTTAAGGGAAAACAAATAGCCTAACTTATCAGCATTGCCAGTAAAAGAAAGATTCGCATTATAAATTGGTGCTACACGAAATACTTCGTCTTGCCAGTTTGTGTTGTAGATTGGTTTTTCCTTGTATAAAATTGGGTTTCCTTGACGTATTCTGGCTTCATTTACCATAGCAGCAAACTGATCGCTATTAAGTAAGTCGTATCGCCTAGGTTGAACTTGTAAGCCATAATATGTGTCAAAATTTACTTTTGAACCATTAGCAACCCCAGTTTGCCCTCTTTTGGTTGTGATAAAGACAACACCATTGGCTGCTCGCGAACCATAGATGGAAGCGGAAGCGGCATCTTTAGCAATGTCGATGGATGCAATATCGTTGGGGTTAAGTCCTGCTAAACCATTTAATACTTCGCTTCCTGCATAGTTACCCTGACCTTGACCACTTCCTGAAGGGTTAGTAAAAGAACCGCTGAATGTGTTGGCCATAGGAACACCATCGATTACATACAGCGGCTCCTGGCCACCAAGAAAAGAACCTGTTCCACGAATTCGAATGGAAACCGCTCCTCCCGGTGCGCCTGTATTTTTGATTACTTGCACACCTGCCGCCCTTCCTTGTAAAGCTTGATCGAAGGAAGGAACAGGCATTTTTTGAATATCGTTACCAGACACTGATGTCATCGAAGTTGTTAGGTTATCTCTATCAGTCGAACCGTATCCAATAACCACTACTTCCTTCAAGCGCTCCTCAGCTTCCTTTAGGCTAAAAGCATAATTATCCTGAGCCATAGATAATTGTATTTCTTGGGATTCGTAACCTATAAAACTAGCAGTGAGCGTAGCGCCTCTCGTTATAGTTTCCTCGCGAATGCTCAGAACAAAAGCGCCTTCATTGTTGCTAATCGTTCCAGTGGTTGTTCCTTTTATAAATACGTTAGCTCCTGGAATCCCTACACCATATGCATCTTTAACAGATCCCTTAATTTCAATTTGCTGTCCAAGTGCCGTTGATATACCAAAAAGTGAGAATAGAAGTGTTCTGTAGAATTTTATCATATTCCAAATTATTTAAATCAAAGGTAACCATGACAAGACTTTAACGAACACGTTTGTTTTCTGCTTTTGAGGCGATTTATACGGTTACATAGCAACATTTTTATTCTTGAAATAAAAAACTGATCGAGTCGCCTCTTGTAGAGTACACCAAGTAATAATCAGTAGTTGTTTTTAGGTAGATTCCTGATCGTACAGGACTTTTGGGTTTTAATAAGACATGAGCCTTTAATAGTAAGTTCGTATCAAAGTTTGTTGCACTTAACTTGTAAACTGCGCTTATCCCAAATGTACCTTGATTGGTATCGGCTGCTAAATCACCCCCAAAAATCACTATGTTTTTATCAGGTTTTGATAGTTTAAATGATTGTATCGGAAATGCCTGCAAGGGCGTGGGAAATGCCTTGAAGTAGAATGTATTATTTTGATTTATAAACACGCCTGATTTCATTTCGTTGGCTTTTGCCATGTAACAATCAGAGCAGTTGGTGTTCACCATATCAAGAAGTGGTACGCGTGCATAGTTGCGATGTAGCAGGAAACGCTTTCGTAATGAGGGTAATTGTTCGAGCAGCATATCGCGTGAGGCTATGGGATAGACTCCATCAAAAAACTTTCTGCCAGTAATGGCATCCAAACTTCCATTTTTGTCAAAGTCTGCTGCAATGAGTGTTACCGGATATTTATCAGACGCCTTTAGCTTATGATTTAAACCCATGTTACCAGCCAGTATGTCTAGGTCACCATCATTATCGACATCAATAATAAATAGGCTTTGCCACCAACCTACTTTGGTATCCAAACCGAGCTGCTTAGTAGCTTCTTTAAAAGTTCCGGTTTTTGTTTGCAGAAGCACCCGAATGGGCATATAATCGCCAGTCAATATTATGTCCAATAAATTATCATTATTGATATCTGCCCATACTGCATCTTTCACTAACCCAATACGGATTAAAGAAGGAGCCGTCTCCTTCGTCACATCGGTAAAGCGCCCACTGTCATTTCTTAAAATTCTGCTAGTTGCGGGTAGTGGGTAGCGATAGGGCTCCACCATTCCTCCGATAAAAATATCGAGATCGCCATCGTTATCGTAATCGGCTACTGCCACACAAGAAGTACTACTGGGGAAATTTGGAAGGGTATTGATAACCAGTGCGAAGCTACCGGCACCATCGTTGAGGAACAATTTGTCACGGTAGTTAGCGGACTGGGGAAAATACTCGTTACCGCCACACGCTACATATAGATCAAGATCGCCATCACCATCTGCGTCAAAAAATAAAGCGGCAGTTTCATCAGCATCAAGTGTTCTGGGAAAAATAGTTTCTGTAAATGTGCCCACTTCATTTTGCAGGTATAACTTGGGATGTTGCCTGCTGGATCCCCCAATATAAAAGTCGTCTAGTCCATCATTATTCACATCGGCTACTGCCAGACAAGGAGCATGTCTCGAAAATTGATAGGGCAATAAGGGTTCTGTTTTGAAGTCAACATAATTACTCTCTTGATGCTTATAGTGAACACCGAGTGAAGCTGATGAAAGTATAGTAGTAAGCTGCTGCCCTGAAGTATCTTTTTGTTGAGGATTGTCGCCCTGCTTCATATCTTTCTTTCTTACGATATGTCGCTTGTTTACTTCTAGCAAATTTGCCAGCTTGTTCATGGTTCCATCTGGCCAA
>CAYNKN010000214.1:0-555 GCA_964397805.1 uncultured Chryseolinea sp.
CAACTACGCCTACACATTCGTTCAGGATAAGGACGAAGCGGAGGAAATTGTGCAATCTACCTTCTTGTCGGTTTGGGAAAAACGCGAAACCCTGGCTATTCATACCGGGGTACGGCCTTATTTATATGCTATGGTGCGTAATGCCTGCCTAAATGTTATTAAGCACGAAAAGATTAAGCAGCAACACGTAACGTTTGAAATGGCTTTTGCCGAACGCAGCACAGAATCGGTGGCACGATCGGTCATGGCTTCTGAACTGGAGACAAAAATTTATGAGGCTATGGATAAGCTGCCCGAACAATGCAGGTTGGTATTTAAGCTGAGTCGATTTGAAGAACTAAAGTATGCCGAAATCGCAACACAACTAAATATCTCTATCAAGACAGTAGAAAATCAAATGGGGAAAGCGTTAAAAATTATGCGCGAGCAACTCCGTGACTATTTGCCTTTACTACTGGTGTTAATGAATGGATTCTTAAACTAGATTTTTTGGAAAACAGAGCCGACTATATTGATGATTTGATTGGGAAGTGTGTGGCGGGCGAAGCGACCACC
>CAYNKN010000214.1:565-5886 GCA_964397805.1 uncultured Chryseolinea sp.
GACCACCGATGAGCAGGCTATAGTTGAAGCGTGGGAGAAATCGAGCGAAGTCAATAAGCAGTATGTGGCCGATGTAAAATTGATTTTTACGCGGGCAGCTTCTGCAACAACATACCAAGCATATGATACAGACAAAGCCTGGAGTACTCTCAAACTTCGGTTAATAACTCAGCCAAAAGGAAAATCGGTTGTAATGCCGCCACGACAATATAGTTTTGGTAATGCCTTGCGCATGGCGGCTAGTATAATTTTAGTGTTAGGTGTTGGATATTTTGCGTACACCTTCCTTTCGCCACCTAGCCAAAAGCCTTTTCAGTTGGTAGCAGAGGCAACCGTTATTGCAGAAGTGCTTCCAGAAGGTAGCGAAGTATTTCTAAATAAAGGAACAACACTGGAATACACATTTAATCCGAAAACAAAAACGCACGAGGTAGCGCTTGCTGGCGAGGCTTATTTTGCGATTAAGCATGATGCCAAAAAGGAATTCGTCATTCATGTAGCGGGAGTTTACATAAAAGATATTGGAACATCATTCAATGTAAAGGCATACCCCGAAAACAATACGATTGAAGTAGTGGTAGAAGAAGGTGAAGTAATGCTTTATACCGAGACCGACTCTGGAATTTATTTAAGTGCTAACGGAAAAGGTGTCTATGATAAATCCACCAAGATGTTTTCCATCGATCAACCTGAAGCGAATGTAACTGCTTATAAAAGTCGCCACTTTATTTTTAGTCATACTACCTTAGGTGAAATAGCCGATGCGCTCAATCACGTTTATGATAAGCGTGTGGTTGTGCCAACCGCTTTACGCGAATGTCAGGTAACAGCAAGTTTTTATAATGAAGATATTTCTGAGATCGTTGATATAATTGCTGAGACACTTTCACTCAATGTAAAGACAACAGCAAACGAATTTATCTTGGAGGGTACAGGCTGTGTTACCGAATAGCCCAATGAAAAGTGAAAGAAGCTTTTCAGTCAATCAGTTTATTATCGGGCTACTTTTGGTGTGCGCAACCTTTAACGTTAGCCGGGCAGAAATCACCGATCCGTTTTTAGAACGAACAATTTCATTATCAGCAACCAATGAATCGCTGGAGTCTGTGTTACGAAAAATTGGTGATCGAGCCGGTTTTACTTTTTCGTATTCGTCATCGCTTTTTGATGGCAACAAATTAGTTAGTGTTTCATTTACGAATAAAACAGTTCGCGAAGCACTTGATGAGTTATTTAAAGGAACAATAAACTATAAAGTAAGAGGTAAGCATATTATCTTAACGAAAGCACCTACTGCTAAATCGGAGACACAAGTATGGAGTGGTTATGTGGTGGATAATCAAACCGGGGAGCGATTAAAAAATGTGAGTGTGTACGAGCCTGTTTCGCTCTCCTCAGCCATTACTGATGCCTATGGTTACTTTGAAATCAAAATCGATAAACCTTCTGCTGAAGATATCCGGTTGGCCATCAATAAACAAAATTATAGTGACACACTCATTACGGTGTCACGTACTAAGCGTGGCTTATTGCGCATACCTGTACAGTTAGAAAACAAGCGAGTAAGTGCATTAGCCGATAGTGTGGGTAAGAAGATAAAGCAATTTTGGATTACACAAATACTCACACCTCAAAACCCAAACATCACTAACATTCAGGATACATTGTATCGTAAATTCCAATTATCATTGGTACCATTCATTGGAACAAACGGAGCATTGAGTGCCAATGTAATTAATGATTATTCGGTTAACATTTGGGGAGGGTACTCAAGGGGCACACGCAAATTCGAAATGGGTGGCTTGTTTAATTTGAATGCAGGCGATGTGCAACACACGCAACTAGCCGGATTGTTTAATTTAAATGGTGGATCAGTCAAGGGATTTCAAGGCGCAGGATTATTTAATGTAAACGAAGGTGAAGCCCCGACAGCGCAAGTTGCCGGGCTTTTTAATGTTAATGGGAGCGCCACAAACAGCACCGTTCAACTAGCAGGATTATTTACGATTAATGAACAACAAGCTTCGGTGGTGCAGGCTTCCGGACTGTCTAATTGTAATGGGGGTGATGGAGAAGGTATACAACTTGCCGGACTCATTAACTTACAGTTAGGCAGCTACCGGGGTGTTCAAGCAGCAGGTTTAGCGAATTGGGTTAATGGGATAAATGCAGGCACACAGGTGGCAGGATTATTTAATGTAGCCAGAAACGTAAAAGGCTCTCAAGTGGGGTTGATTAATTTTTCGGATAGTATAAGTGGTGTGCCTGTTGGATTAATTAGCATCGTGAAAAAAGGATATCATCAACTGGAAATTTCCGCTGATGAAATTTTCTATACCAATCTTTCACTTCGAACTGGTGTTCGTAAATTTTACAATATCCTTACCGTTGGCGCTAAACCAAACACCTTTGGTGATGATAAAATTTTTTGGTCGTTTGGATATGGTGTCGGTACCGCACCTAAACTTAATCGATGGTTATACTTGAATGTAGATTTAATCGGGAACCAACTGGTCGATGGTAACCAAATCGATGCAATCAATATGTTGAACAAAGCTTATATTGGTTTTGAAGTAACACCAACGAAGAAATTTGCGATAGCTTTTGGTGTAACTTGGAATGGGTACATTACCCAGTCGACTGTTGATCAGTACGCTCCACTGTTTACCGACTTAACACCTAAAATTTTATACGAGAAGACCTATGCTAACGATATCAATTTAAAGATGTGGTTAGGCGGCAAGATAGGCATCCGATTTTTCTAGAACCGATTCCATCGGTTTCTCGCCCAGCTCTCTTAGTTGTCTTCCATGAGCAGCTAAAGCATCTCCAAAAGTTTCGTAGGCTTTATACGGCAAACCAAATTCTTCCGCAGTTGACTTAACAATTTCAGCTATTTTACGATAGTGAACATGGCATACTGTGGGGAAAAGATGATGCTCAACTTGATAATTTAATCCGCCTACATACCAGGAGAATAGTTTACTCTTTTGCGCAAAGTTTGTAGTAGTGCGCAGTTGATGGATGGCCCAATTGTTTTCTAATTCACCATCATCATCAGGTAATGGATATTCAGTTCCATCAATTACGTGGGCAGGTTGAAAGATTGTTGCCAGAATAAATCCGGATACATAATGCATCACAAAAAAGCCAAGCAATATTTGCCATATACCAAAAGGAAGAAATACAATGGGGATAACAATAATATAAGAGAAGTAAATAATTTTGGTGAGCAGCAACAGTGCCCACTCTTTTGCGTAGTTGGCTTTTTGTTTTTCTACAA
This sequence comes from uncultured Chryseolinea sp., assembly GCA_964397805.1. Lineage (GTDB taxonomy): Bacteria > Bacteroidota > Bacteroidia > Cytophagales > Cyclobacteriaceae > Chryseolinea. The sequence goes on from CAYNKN010000214.1 coordinate 3,849, forward strand.
GTCCATCTCTTTTGTAACGGATTAGTCTCACGTAGTCTTTAGCAACAATCCACACAAAAGTTAATAATCCATAAAGTACCCAAGCATAGATATGTTGAAAACGATGAATTGGTTTCCATTCAGACTCCGGACACAAACGCAGCGCTCCTCGCGGACTTATATCTTCATCTACTTCATGCACATTAGTGTAAGTATGATGCAATACGTTATGCTGAATTTTCCAGTTAAAAGAATTTCCACCTACAACATTTAATGAGATACTCATTAAGGTATTCACCCACGGTTTATCAGAGTATGCGCCATGGTTGGCATCATGCATAACAGATAATCCAATACCTGCTTTACCGAGACCCATAATGGCGTACATGGCTAAGCACATCCAATAACTTTCAATGATACCCGATAACAGAGCTGCTATATATGGCGAGAAATATAAAGCAAACATGAAAATGGATTTTAAAACCATTTCACTATTGCCATGCTTACTAATATTATTTGCCTTGAAATAATGATTAACACGCCTGTTTAGAGTTCCAAAAAAATCTGGGTTTGTGCGTGCAAAGCGGAGTGTGGTATATTGTGCCATAGAGCCGAATTTAAAGTAATAAAATTATGCTTAATAAGCATAATTTGGAACAAAGGTAGCCAAGAAAGTGGGCATAACACGTGTTCGCGGAAGCTTTTAGTTTAAGTGGTGCGCGATCCTTTCAGAATGGCTGAATGCCGTTAATTGAGGGTTGTTATTATGTTAGGTGGAATACGCCCTTCGTGAAAACTAGGGTAATTCGGCAATAACTGTCCGGCCACCTTTAGTAAGGTCGCCTAAAGCAACAGTAACCTTAGCATCAAGCGGTAAATAGATATCTACACGCGAACCAAACTTAATAAACCCAAATTCGGCACCTTGTTCTAATGGTTGATTGGGCTGCACATAGCATTTTATTCTTCGGGCAAGAGCTCCGGCAATTTGTCTGAAGAGTATCTCTGTGCCATTTTTCATTTTTGCGACTACGGAAGTGCGCTCGTTTTCTGTGCTGGATTTAGGGTGCCAAGCCAATAAGTATTTGCCGGGATGGTACTTGTAATAGCTAATTACACCACTAACCGGCATACGATTAACGTGCACGTTTATGGGCGACATAAAAATGGATACTTGCTTTCGTCTTTCTTTCAAGTATTCTGTTTCCTCGGTTTCTTCAATAACTACCACTTTACCATCGGCAGGAGCCAATACATGTTTTTCATTTTTGGTAATCGAAAAAATGGGGTTTCTAAAAAACTGGAGAATAATAAGGTAGAAAATAACGCTGGCGCCAATGATCAAATTTTGCCATACTTTTTGTTCGGGGAAGTAGTTTGCAACTGCCCAGTTAATACCAAAAAATATGATTAGGAGTACAAATAGCAGGGTTCTGCCTTCTCGGTGAATAGTCATGATAAATATAGTTGAGCAGAAAGTTATTAAAACAAGTGAGCAGACCCTAAATGATCTGCTCACAAAATTAAAGGTTACGTACTAATCAAACAGAAAAAAAGAATAATTAGTAACCTCCGCGGTATTTATAAGTTTTCGATACTTTATCGATAGCTACCATGTAAGCTGCAATACGCATCGGTACATTATACTCGATGGAAGTTTTATACACGGTATTAAAAGCATCTTTCATAATCCGGTCTGATCTGCGGTTTACCCGATCGGCAGTCCATTTGTAGCCCAATCGGTTTTGAACCCATTCAAAATATGACACCGTTACACCACCTGCGTTGGCCAAAATATCGGGCACTACTACAATGCCCTTTTCATTAATAATATTATCGGCTTTCGAAGAAGTAGGGCCATTAGCACCTTCTACAATAAGTTTGGCTTTAATATTAGGTGCATTGGAGCTGGTGATAACATCTTCGGTGGCAGCGGGTACTAACAGATCAACTGGTAGTGTTAGCAAGTCATCATTACTTAATTTTTCAGCACCATCGAATCCGGCTAGCGAACCTTTATTGGCATCGCGGTATTTTATGGCAGCATCAATGTCAATAC
>CAYNKN010000215.1:0-5866 GCA_964397805.1 uncultured Chryseolinea sp.
AGACTTCGCCCCACAGCTTTCGCACGAAGAGCAATTTGGAATGCTTTTTAATTTTATTCAGTATGTAGAACGGCAGGTCGTATTATTCGATTCCATTGAAGATTCAGCTTTTGAAGAAATTAATGATTTGGATGGAAAGGGATCGATCTCCGCATTGTTGCTGCGGGCTTCCGCTGAAAATTTATTAGACGATCTCAAGAATAAATTGAATGATTTTAGTGTGCGCGTTGTGTTAACCGCACATCCTACACAGTTTTATCCAGGCAACGTATTAGCTATTCTAAATGACCTGGACGGAGCCATACGCAATAACCGACTAGAGCATATTAATTTATTACTTCGGCAGTTAGGTAAAACAGCCTTCATTAATAAAGAAAAGCCCACACCTTTTGATGAAGCAGTAAGTCTTACCTGGTTTTTGGAGAATGTTTTTTATTCTGTTATTCCAGAGATTTTGCAGAAGTTGATGCACGGGTTAAATGTAAAGTTGGAAGACTGGCAGAACTTTGATTTGATTAAAATTGGTTTTTGGCCAGGTGGCGATCGGGATGGTAATCCGTATGTAACGCATGAAATTACCTTGAGAGTAGCCCAACGGTTGCAAGAGACCTTATTGAAATGCTACCACCGCGATTTACGGATTTTAAAACGAAGACTTACTTTTAAAGGCGTTGATGAAGTAATAGCGCGTGCCGAGCGCAAAGTATATCCTTCTGCGTATGGAGGGCATGGAGAAATTTACCAGCATCCAGATGAGTTACTAAACGATTTGTTCGAAGCAAGAGAAATCATTATTCGCGATCACAATGAATTGTTTTTAGATCTGCTTGATTCATTCATTTTAAAAGTAAAAATATTCGGTTTCTACTTTGCAAGTATGGATATCCGTCAGGATAGTCGCAAGCATGCTTATGCGTGTGATGCCATCATCGATCAGTTAAAAGTAAAAAATAAAAAGCTGGGTTCTTTTGCTAAGCTTACAGAAGCAGAGAAAATTCAAACCATACTAGCACTAAAATTCAAACGGTCATCGCTTCAGTTTGATGATCCGTTTATTGATGATCTTATTGAAAGTATCGGAGCCATTGGACAAATTCAAGCACAGAATGGTTCGGAAGGATGCCATAGGTATGTTATTAGTAATTGTCAATCGGCATTAGATGTTATTCGTGTTTATCAGTTGGCGAAGTTAATACTTAGTAAAGATGATCATCTGGAGTTAGATATTGTTCCGCTTTTTGAAACCATCGAAGACTTGGCTAATGCGCCTGCCATCATGACGGCTCTTTATGCTATACCTACTTACCGCGATCATTTAAAATCACGTGGAGGAAAACAGATTATCATGCTTGGTTTCTCTGATGGTACCAAAGATGGTGGTTACTTGCGTGCTAACTGGTCTATCTTTCAAGCAAAAGAAAACCTGACTGCCATAACGCGCGATCAAGGTTTTGTTGCCGTATTTTTTGATGGTCGCGGAGGACCACCAGCACGTGGTGGTGGAAATACACACGACTTCTATGCTTCATTAGGCAATACCATAGAAGACAAAGAAGTGCAAGTTACAGTGCAAGGCCAAACCATTAATTCAAGTTTTGGTAAACACGCTTCATGCATGTTTAACTTGGAACAGCTTCTATCTGCAGGTATCGAGAATGCTGTGTTTAGTAATGGAAGTGAGTTAAACGAAGAAGAGACTAACTTATTGAATGCGTTGGCCGCAGAAGGTCATAAAGCTTATTTGGATTTAAAAAATCATCCTAAGTTTGTTCCTTACTTAGAAAAAATTACACCACTATCGTACTTCGGAGAAACTAATATTGGTTCGCGCCCCGCTAAGCGAAGCCAAGGGAGTTTAAAATTTGAAGACTTGCGCGCCATACCGTTTGTGGGTTCATGGGCACAAATGAAGCAGAACATACCTGGATTTTACGGTGTAGGCTCAGCGATAAAAGAATTGAAAAAACAAGGTAAGTTGAAAGACCTCAAGCGGCTTTTCAAACAATCTTTATTTTTTAGAACATTGTTAAGCAACAGTATGATGTCGCTCACAAAAACATACTATCCGGCTACCGCATACTTGGCCAAGGATAAAGAGTTTGATGAATTTTGGAAGAAGATGCATACCGAGTTTAAGTTATCGTGTGAAATGATTTTAGAAGTTTCTAGTCTTTCAGCTTTAATGGATAACAATCCGCTTAACCGCGATTCGGTAAAGTTACGCGAGCGTATAGTGCTTCCGTTAATCACTATTCAACAATATGCGCTTCAGCAATTACGCAGTGGGGAGCCAAGCGATAAACCGTTTGAGAAAAATTATCGCAAGCTAGTGTTGCGTTGTATGATTGGTATCATCAACGCTGCCCGAAATTCGGCCTAGTAATTAGCGAAAAATTATTCGATAACCTGATCGCTTATGGTAAGAATAGATCCGTTTAAGAATGTCTGATACTTTCGTAGCGGTCGCCAGGCAACACCACCACGCGGTATACCGGTAGTAAATTCGAATGTAGACCCGCAACAGGGGTCAACCATAAAAAGTGTTGTGTTATCAATATTTACTGTAGCGCAAGCCTCATTAGGGCGATACGAGCAGTTGCGTTCGTAAGCGATGTAACTAGTTGCAGATGCTTTGTATACAATGATCCCTCGAATGCCACCATTAATAGCCTGCGAACCAGTTGTTTGTAATGTATTGTATGATGGAAGCGTGAGGTTAACCACAATTTCCTGAAAAGGTTGGTAGGGTATAGGATCATCATACATGTCGGGTGTACAGCCAGTAAGTTGTAACAAGCACCCGTGAGCGATGAAGGTTAATAACCTTATTTTATTGCGTAGGATATTCGTAAAAACCTTTCCCATTCTTTCGGCCGTTATGTCCGGCATTTACTTTTTGTTGCTGAATTCTACTGGGTCTAAATTTATCGTCATGATGAAAAGCCTGAAACATAGATGTAGTTACAGAAAAATTTACATCTACGCCAATTAAATCCATCAATTCAAAAGGCCCCATTTTAAAGCCTGTAGCGCGAACGAGTTGATCGATGGTTTGAAAATCAGCCACGCCATCTTCTAATACTTTTAGTGCCTCTACATAAAAATGACGCGCTACTCGATTAACAATAAAACCGGGCGAATCGTTAGCCATGACAGAGACTTTATTCAATTGTAAAGAAAACGCTTTAAGGAGTTCAATCGTATCGTTATCGGTGCTAGCACCCTTAACAATTTCTACTAATTTCATTACCGGAGCAGGATTAAAAAAATGCAATCCGGCAAAACGGTGTTGATGCTTAAGTACAGAAGCAATCTGCGTAATAGGAATAGATGAGGTGTTACTTACTATAAGGCACGAGCGGTCATTTAGTTTTTCCAGCTCGGCAACTATTTTTTGTTTCACGTCTAGTTTTTCGGCAACGGCTTCAATGGCTAAATCAACCTGCAATTCGCGAAAATCATCGGCAGCTTTTATTCGATTAAGGATGGCATCTTTTTCAGAGTCACTCAGCTTACTTTTTTTAACCGAGCTTTCTAATCGTTGCTCTATTCGTGCCAAGGCTTCTTGTGTAACATCCGATTTTGCATCGTAAAGAAGTACATCATAACCAGCCTGAGCACAAATTTGTGCAATACCTTGCCCCATGGTGCCGGCTCCAATTATGGCAATTTTTTTTATCGATGAGAGCGATGCCATTATACGACTGATTGAAATTGTTTTAAGAATCGAACATCATTTTCGGAGAATAAACGCAAGTCATTAATTTGATAACGTAACATCGTTACGCGTTCGATGCCCATACCAAAGGCAAAGCCCGTGTATTCTTCTGGATCGATATTACAACTTCGCAATACATTAGGATGAACCATGCCCGATCCGGCAATCTCAACCCAGCCGGAGTGCTTGCAAACATTACAGCCTTTTCCTTTACAGATCAAACAAGTTACATCGATCTCTGCACTGGGCTCCGTAAACGGAAAGTAAGATGGCCTAAACCTGATCTTCGTATCTTTTCCATACATCTCTTTCGCAAAGTGATAGAGCGTTTGTTTGAGATCGGCAAAGCCAACATTTTTATCAATGTATAATCCTTCTACTTGATGAAAGAAGCAGTGAGCTCGTGCAGAGATTGCTTCATTACGATATACTCGTCCGGGCATGATGGCGCGAATGGGAGGTTTCTGTTTATTCATTAACCGTATTTGCACATTCGAAGTATGGGTGCGCAAAAGCATGTCTTGCTCATGCCCATCACTTTTCTTTTCAACAAAAAAGGTGTCCTGCATTTCGCGGGCAGGATGATTTTCTGGAAAGTTAAGTGCGGTGAAATTATGCCAATCATCTTCTATTTCAGGCCCGTCAGCAACTGAAAAACCAAGTCGTTCAAAGATTTCGATAATGCGATAGCGTGTTAATGTAAGGGGGTGGAGGTTGCCAAGAGCATTCGGTACGGGTGGTAGTGTTAAATCAATAGCTTCGTTAACGGTAGGTAGTTCTTCAATGGTTGCGGTAAGCTCGGCAAGTTTAGCTTCTGCCAATTGCTTGAGCTGATTGAGAATTTTACCGACTACTTTTTTTTCTTCAACTGGAACACTTTTTAATTGATCGAAGAGCTCACCGATAATACCTTTTTTACTGATGTATCGCAGCCTAAAATCTTCAACGCCCTGTTTATCTTTTGCCGTGTAAGTAGTAACCTCTTGTAAGAGTACCCCGATTTTTTCTTCCATACTAAATTAACTAAGAACTCAAAATTAAGATTTTGACAGGGAATACAATAGGGCAAGGTTGTTTTCTGTACTGTTACTCGCGCAGTTTACCAATGATAAGTCGGTCTAACGTAATGCTGAGTGCGGTAGCCAGTACAATTACTAAGGGTAAAACAATGTTATCGCCAAGCGATTGGCAACTGATAGCGATTACGATAAATCCTATTTGAACACCACCTAGTAAAAGTGTAGTCTGGCTATGCTTTAGGCCCAGCCGTAATAATGTGTGATGTATGTGGTTTTTATCTGGACTAAACGGTGATTGCTTTTTGTAAAGTCGGAGGATAACAATACGGAGTGTATCGACTAATGGGATGATAATAACACAGGCTCCTGTGGCAATACTAGCGTTGAAGGTGAATGCACTTTTTGGCAACGTATTGTTTAGATTTAAGAAAGTAATGGTAACAATTGTGAGCATCATACCGATAACTAACGCACCTGTATCGCCCATAAAAATATGAGAGGGTTCCCAGTTAAATCGCAGGAATGCCAGAATAGCACCTAGAAGTGCAAAGCAAAAAACAGCTAGCGTTACTTCATCTACGAGGGCGAACCAGCAACCAAAAAACAGAAAGGCAATGCATGCAATGGTTCCAGCAAGTCCATCAAGTCCATCAATTAAATTAAATGCATTTGTAATAACAATGAAGGTGATAAATGTTAAGACATAACTAATTACTACCGGTAATTCGTGTATACCAAATAACCCATACAAACTAGGAATGCGTAAACCGAACATCACTATCACCATGGAGGAGGCCAGCACCTGCCCGATTAATTTTACAAGAACGGGTAGTGCAACTAAGTCATCGCGAACGCCTAAGATAAACGTAACAAAAAGCGACAGGAGTAAGTACTTTAAGTTTACCCAATCGGGTTGATCTGTCCAAATGAGTACCGATAGAAAGAACCCAAAAAAAATGGCTATCCCGCCAAGCGAAGGAGTTATTTTTTTATGGATTTTCCGTTTACCGGGTATATCTACTAAGTTTCGCTGAAGCGAATACTTAATAATTACCGGTACAAATAAGAACGATATCGCAAAGGCTGTAACAAAGGCTCCAAGTAAACCCAACATACTATTTAACGCTTA
>CAYNKN010000216.1:0-700 GCA_964397805.1 uncultured Chryseolinea sp.
CCGAAATAAGTCGCACAAATTTTTCGCTCAATATTTTTCTGGAGTAAGATGCGTTTGCTAACGCTGTCGCAGCCCGTTGAGCAGACTTTAGCTTTAAGGAATCGTTTAAAAAAGGCTTTAGCTTTTCAACAAAATCAGAAGGTTGATGGGGATTCACAAAAATGCCACATTCATTTTTTTCAATTTCATCTCTAATCCATCCACCAAAATTTATGATAATCAATTTCCCTGCGGCCAACGCATCAAAGTATTTATTGGGCGAGCCTGTTTCTAAGATGGGTATCGCTTTGTAACAAATAAAAGAGGCATCGGTAACATGCATAACATCGGCTACTCCTGCTCTATCTTGAAACGGAATAAATGAAAAATTTGAAAGCTGTAGTTGCTGTACAGCTACTTGTAAACTCGCTAAACGAGCTCCATCTCCACAAAGTAAAAAGTGTACAGGTAGCTGCGCTTGCGCACTGGCACGAGCGCACTCAATAAAATAATCTAACCCGTTTGCTACACCAATAGCGCCAATGTAAGACACCACAAACTTTCCTTCAACACCGAACTTCTTTTCAAGCACGGTTGATCGTTCTGTAGGGGTATAGAATTCAGTGTCGGCCATATTCGGCACTAAATGAATTACCTTATTGTCAATCTTTTTATGAATGGCTTCTTTTTCGGCAGCTCTATGGGATTCATTGTGAGATGC
>CAYNKN010000216.1:710-5851 GCA_964397805.1 uncultured Chryseolinea sp.
TTTTATCATTGGCGATAATGCCACTATCGACTCCGCATCGGTGTAGATAGATTTCTCTAACCCAAATAAGAATTTTTTAAAAAAATAATTTTTTACATAACCAAGCTGCACCGGTGCATCGGGCCACAAATCGCCTACCTCAAAAATAAAGGGTATGCTATGCTTGCGCTTTATCCAGCGAGCAGCTATACCTACCGTAAGCGGAACAGAAATAGCATAACACAAACCGATGCCTTCTATTTTTCCAACTAATCGGTAAGCCTCCCAAGCAAAACGCAAAAAAGCTAAACCACGATTCCAAAAACCAAATCGATTATCGTAAGGTATGGCCAAGTAATGTACTTCTATACCTTCTACATTTTTAACTTCATAGCTATCAGCAGCATGAGCCGTAATCACAACGGTAGGCAAACCACTTTCTTGTAGTGCTTTTGCCAAGTAATACGAGCGCAATGCTCCTCCCTTTTGAGGCGTATTAAAATGCTGATGAAGAATTAAAACTTTCACGCTGCAAATAAAAGCAATCAACTGATAGTGCCTTGTTCCACTGTTTCTTTTTTCTACTCGGTATTGTACATTACCATGAGTTAGCGGAATCTCTCATTTATTTAAACTTCTCCCTGATGAAAAATTTTCTTATCCCTGTTTTCGTACTTAGTATGGTGCAGCTAACCTTAGCACAGACCAAACTATTTAATGGTAAAGATCTTACCGGCTGGAAAATTCATGGCACCGAAAAATGGTATGTGGAAAACGGTGAATTAGTGTGCGAAAGTGGCCCCGATAAACAATATGGATATCTGGCGACTGAGAAGAATTTTAAAGACTTTGAGTTGAAGATAGAGTTCAAACAAGAATCTAACGGTAACAGTGGTGTATTTTTTCATTCATCGCTGGAAGGAACAAAAATTACAGGTTGGCAAGCAGAGGTAGCTCCACTTAATAAACATACCGGAGGTATTTATGAATCGTACGGCAGAGGTTGGTTGATAAAACCAACGCCAGAAAAAGAGAAATTCTTAAAAGAGTCTGACTGGAACACCATGGTGGTAAAAGTGTCTGGAAACAACGTAACCACGTGGCTTAATGGGCAAGAGATGATAACCTTAACAGACGAAAAGATAGGCGGACGCCAAGGCCAAATTGCACTTCAAATACACGATGGAGGTGGTGTAAAAGTGCGTTGGCGCAACTTGGAGATTAAGGAACTCTAAAAGCCCGAAGGCTATTAGGTTCGTTTAACTTCTGCCAATTTTGAATGGCTTAAAATAGAAAGAATAGTGCTGGAAGCGGGTTCCAAACGCACATCTTCCAAGGCATTTTTCATGGCTCGCAAATCATTATACAAAATTTGCAATTCGGAGTCGCGACTAAGGGCAATCTCAATCTCCCTCGTTTCCTTCTCCGTAGTTTCTTGATATAAATACTTTATCAAGTCCGTTTGCGTAAAAGTTTTTATCATAGGCTCTATTTTTGATCATCTTTTTCCGAAGATTAATCAACGCGTACCGCATCCTACCTAGCGCTGTATTAATACTTACCCCAGTTCGTTCAGCAATCTCCTGAAAACTCATCTGCAAATAGTGCCGCATAATTAATACTTGCTTTTGCTCAACGGGCAATTCTTTAATGAAATCCCGAAGTTTAGTGCGCGTATCGCGGAGTATCTGCTTATCTTCTTCTGAGTGCTCTGCAAACTGGATGGAGTCAAATACCCGGCTGCCATCTTCCAACACTACTTCCGGATAGCGCTTCTGCTTTCTAAAGGTATCGATCGCCAAATTATGGGCGATACGATTGATCCATGGCAGAAATTTGCCCTCCTCATTGTATCGGCCACTGCGAATCGTATTGATCGCCTTTACAAAGGTTTCCTGTAACAAATCTTCTGCGGTATACCGATCTTTTACAATCAGATAAATACCTGTATAAATTCTTGATTTGTGTCGGTGTAAAAGCATTTCGAAAGCTTCCTCGTTACCGTTCTGATACAGCGAAACTAGTTTAGAATCGCTTAATCTGCTGTCAATCATCCTGTCTTACATTTAGGTAACGTAGAGATCTCTTTCGATATTGTTGGGGTTAGTTGAACAATTTGATTGTGAAATGTAGAAAGATTCTGATTGAGCACAAAAAAATTTTTAAAAAAGTCTTGCCTCTCACAAAATTTCTTTAGGTATTTGCTCGCGCATTTCAGCACAAAACTATAGAATGGCTATAATCAAAAAGAAAGTTATAAAAAGCCTCGAAAAACTCACCGAGGATTTAGTCGAGTTGGTTCACCAGCAATACCCCAATGGGTATGAAAGCAGCATAACGCGCATTACCAATGCGAAACGCGAACCCATTTTTGTATTCCCGTTAGAAACGGAAGATTCTACCTATTTGGTTAAAGTACCTGTTACCAAAAATAGTGACGGGGAGTACGATGTAGAAAGTGGTGCTGCTCAGGAATTTGAAAATCCTAAAGATGATGATTTTGGGACATCAGATGATTTCCAAAGCGGAGGTGATGATGATGACTATGACGAAAACAGTGGCCGAGGAAGTAGAGAGGCGAGCTATGATCCTGATTTTGACGGCTAAAAATATCTATTAATTATAATACCCTAATTGAACACCATCTTCGCAGATGGTGTTTTTGTTTCTGTGCAACGAATTTCATTTGTCCCCTTGCGCACATACCTTACCTTGTACTTTTAATCTATGAACCATCCTGTGAACGATTCTCTTGACCTCAATGATTCTTATTTAGATGATCTTGATCCTAAGGAGTATATTATTATAAAGCGCGCTCGGGTTAACAACCTCAAAAATTTAAGTGTAGCCATACCCCGTAATAAACTCGTAGTCATAACAGGATTATCCGGATCCGGAAAATCATCACTGGCCTTCGATACTCTTTTTGCAGAAGGCCAACGGATGTATGTGGAGAGCTTATCCTCGTATGCCCGACAGTTTCTAGGGCGAATGGAAAAACCTGAGGTAGATTACATCAAAGGTATTTCACCGGCCATTGCCATCGAACAAAAAGTAAATACGCGCAACCCCCGCTCTACTGTTGGCACCTCTACCGAAATTTACGATTACCTAAAACTACTCTTTGCACGTATTGGCAAAACCTACTCGCCCGTTAGCGGTAAAGAGGTTAGTCGCGATACCGTTACCGGAGCTGTAGACGCGATTAATAAATTACCGCAGGGAACACGCGTAATGGTTGTCTGTACCCTCCAAATTAAAAAAGGTCGTAAACTAGCTGACGAGCTTAATCTCTTACTTAGTAAGGGTTTTGCTCGTATTTTAATTAATGGAGAAGTAAAATTTATTGAAGACCTCCTCCAAGCTGAGGGATCTACCAAGAAAAAAACCATTGCCAAAACAACCGATGAAGTAGAAATCCTGATTGACCGTGCCAGCGTAAATGCTTCTGATGAGGACACTACATTTCGTTTGGCCGATTCAATTCAAACAGCCTTTTACGAAGGTGAAGGTATTTGCACTGTATATGCCGAAGGGCATGATAAACTTCACTTCTCCGATCACTTTGAGTTAGACGGAATCCGGTTTACGGAACCATCGGTTAATTTTTTCAGCTTTAATAACCCCTTTGGCGCCTGCCGCACTTGCGAAGGCTTTGGTAAAATTTTGGGAATCGATGAGGAACTCGTCATTCCTGATAAATCACTTTCAGTTTATGAAGGTGCCATTGCTCCATGGCGAAGCGAAACGATGGGCGAATGGCAAAAACCACTCTTGAAAAATGGTATTCGTTTCGACTTTCCTATTCACCGCCCTTACAATGAACTAACCCAGGCTCAACAAGAATTACTTTGGAATGGTAACGAATACTTTGAAGGCATTAACAGCTTCTTTAAATACTTAGAATCGAAAACACATAAAATTCAATATCGGGTAATGCTATCACGCTATCGCGGAAGAACCAACTGCCCCGATTGCAAAGGAACTCGCTTACGGAAAGATGCCCAGTATGTAAAAATTGCGAATACATCTATTACTGATTTGGTATTAATGCCCATTGAAGACACGCTGCTCTTTTTTGAAAAAATCAAACTCCCCGATTACGACAAAAAAATCTCGGCTCGCATTCTCACCGAAATTACTTCCCGACTATCGTACATGACGAAGGTTGGGTTGGGGTACCTTACGCTAAACCGACTTACTGCTACACTCTCGGGTGGAGAGTTTCAACGTATAAAACTCGCTACCTCGCTCGGAAGCGCATTGGTTGGTTCCATGTATGTACTCGATGAGCCCAGTATTGGGTTGCATCCCAAAGATACCGATCGCATGGTAACTGTTTTAAAGTCGCTGCGCGATTTAGGCAACACTGTTATTGTGGTAGAGCATGAAGAAGAAATTATGCGTGCCGCTGATCAACTGATTGACATTGGACCCGATGCCGGGAGTCATGGAGGCCGGCTAGTCTTTCAAGGAAAACTTTCTGATATCAACGGTAAACATCAATCGCATACTACCAATTACTTGGCTGGCCGGGAAGTTATAAGTATACCCAGCACAAGACGAAAATGGAAAGACTCCATTACGGTGGTTGGTGCTCGAGAAAACAATTTAAAAAACCTAACAGTTAAATTTCCATTAGGTGCATTTACCGTTGTTACCGGAGTGAGTGGCTCAGGTAAATCAACCTTAATTAAAAAAATACTTTATCCGGCAGTAGGTCGCCTTTCAGGCTCGGTAGCAGAAACACCCGGACGCTACGATCGACTAGAAGGTGATTTTGCTCTAGTCACACAAGTAGAGTTTGTCGACCAAAATCCAATCGGTAAATCATCGCGATCGAATCCCATCAGTTACATAAAAGCATACGATGCAATCCGTCAGCTTTATGCCGATCAACCACTCAGTAAACAACGTGGTTATAAACCATCTCATTTTTCATTCAACGTAGAGGGTGGGCGCTGTGATACCTGCGAGGGCGAAGGAGAGATTCGGGTGGAGATGCAATTTATGGCCGATATCTTTTTGAAATGTGAAAGCTGCCATGGAAAACGATTTAAGCAAGAAGTACTGGAAGTAGAATTCAACGGAAAACATATTTCCGATCTGCTTAACATGACAGTAGAGGAAGCACTTTTATTTTTTGCAGAAAAGAAAACCAT